>JABMML010000280.1 GCA_013205585.1 Chitinophagaceae bacterium
GCTGTAATCAAATATCTTTTTGGCGTGTTCATTGCAGCAAAAGTACTTAATATTGTGGTATGATTCAACCGTCTCATCTTAGGCAGGGCGATACTATTGGCATTGTATGCCCATCGGGTAATATTCACTTAGAAAAAGTGCAAATTTGCATTCAAACCCTTGAAAAATGGGGCTATTCAGTAAAATTGGGTACAACGGTGGGAGCTAAAAAGGATAGCTTTTCGGGCACAGATACTGAAAGAGCAGCCGACTTGCAATCAATGCTAGATGACACCTCTGTGAAGGCCATACTCTGCGCTAGGGGTGGTTATGGAGCTAGTAGAATTATAGGCACAATGAATTTTAAGCATTTCAATGAGCAGCCAAAATGGGTGATTGGCTTTAGTGATATTACGGTTTTACATGCAGCAATTTTAAAACAAAATTGCATGAGTATACATGGCCCCATGGCTGCTGCCTTTGCGAAGGGAGTGGAAGGCGAGCCTTATATTCAATCCTTAAAACAAGTACTGGAAGGAGAAAAAACGAAGTACAAGATTCCCGCGCATTCCATGAATACTTTAGGTAATGCTAAAGCGGAACTGGTGGGTGGAAATTTATGCATACTTGCACATTTAATTGGTTCAAAAAACGCCATTGATACAAGCGGAAAAATTTTGTTTTTAGAAGATGTGGGGGAGTATCATTATAATATTGACCGCTTAATGATACAATGTAAAAATGCAGGTCTGTTTGATAAATTGGCGGGTTTGGTCATTGGGGGTTTTACAGATTTAAAAGACCCAGCTTCCGATTTTGGTGCCACGGCTTATGATATTATCAAAGAGCATATTTCAGGGTACACTTATCCTATTTGTTTCGATTTTCCGATTAGTCATAGCCTTCCAAACTATGCCATCAAACAGGGGCAGCAGTATAGTCTAGAGATTTCCGAGGCAGGCGTTAGTTTGCAGGAAGCCTAGAATTTTACAGTTTTTTAACCTTTTTACTAAACTAGCGTTAATATTAATTTTTAGCGATTAAGCAATATAATTATTGCCTTAAATTTGTATTATAAAATTCAAAACTATGAAGAAGTCTTTTTTAACTATTTCCTTGTCCTTATTATTAGGTTTGCAATTTTTATTTGCACAATCTTATGAAGTAGCGGGTATTGAAAAATCTGATAAGGAAGATATGCAGTATGAAGTTTTAGGAAAAGTAGGAAGCCGTTATTGGATTTATAAAAATGTGGGAGGTATTGCCACTATTGCACAGTATAATGATAGAATGCAACTAGTGAAGCAAAACGATTTATCCTTTATCAAAACCACGAATTTAAATGGTATTGAATTTATAACGAATGCTAATAATGTATACGTATTTTTTCAGTTCCAAGTAAAGGCAACAGTGTATGCTGCGGTGGCTGAATTAAATAGCGATGGCTTACTCGTGGGTAGTCCAAGAATTGTTGATTCTGCAGATAAAATAAAACCAGGTACGGGTGTGAAAGTTTTTAATTTATTAGAAAGTGAGGACCGTCAAAAAATGGTCATTTTTAGTGTAAATACTACAAATGCTAATTCTATTAAAGTAAGAGCCATTACCTTAAATAAAAATATTGAAAATATTAATGATGCTGAAATTAGTATTAATTCAACTGATAAAAAATCTAGTTTATCAGATTTTGCATTAGATAATAATGGTAATTTATTTTGTTTGAGAAATCAGACGCAAGCAAATATGCCACCAGCGGTAAGTTTATTGTATTTATCTGCAACTGGTGCCGAGGTAGTGGAGTCGTCTATTTTAAATAATAGTTTATTGTTAGATGAGATAAGAGTTAAAATTGATAATAAAACAGGACATGTTATTTTGAATTCTTATTATGCGACTACTCAAAAAGGAAATATCGAAGGTTTGTATTCTTATATATGGGATATAAATGCAAAGCAGGAAATACTTACAAATTCTAATCGATTCACCGATGCGGTAAGAGCTTTAGTAACCAACAAGAGAAATTTAAAAGGTGCTTTTGATATGTTTTATTTAGATAAAGTAAGCACACAGGCCGACGGTAGTTTTGTGGTAGTGAGTGAGGCTGCAGCATCTTATTCAAATAGAAATATGTTTTCAAGATGGGATTATTTTTATGGTGGCCCTTTCTACAATCCCTTTATGTTTAATTATTGGAACAGACCCTTTGGTTTTTACCCATGGGCTAGATTTGGCTGGGGTCCTAGCCTTTTTATGTGGAATAGATGGATGAACCCTTATGCTTCTTTTGGCTATCCTAGTGTTACTTATAATGCCAATAATATTGCTTTATTATCCTTTGATATCAAAGGAAATTTACAATGGGTAAAAACAATCGATAAAAAACAAACCGATCAAAATGTTGACCAGTTTATTGGCTATGGCAGTATAGAGAATGAGGCGGGTATGAGTTTTGTGTATCACCAAAAGCAAAAAGGAGTAAATCAGTTAATAGTGAATACGCTTTCTAAAGAGGGTCAATTAGTAAAAGGCAATTCTATTATTTTGAATGAAAAAAATTACGAGTGGATGCCAAAAAGCTTAAAGCAAGTGGGGGCGCATGAAGCTATTTTGCCTTATCAGTTTAAAAATAAAATTGGATTCGCTAAAATTCAAATTAAATAATAGCTGGTGGTTTTTTTATTCAAAGACAGGTCCGATCTTAACTTAATTTTTTTACTGCTATTAAGTGTTGCGCTGCATTTTCATGTGTTGATGCAACCGCCCTTAGTAATTGCGAATGAATCAGATGGTTTATTATCTTATTTTTTGCTGCACTATATTCAACCTTTGTCACCTTTAGTATTAATAGTATTATTTCATACAATTTTATTAAGTCAAGCCATTCGATTAAATATGTTGCTGAGTAACTTTAAAATGTTTCAGCAAATTAGTTATATACCTGCCTTTACTTATATTATTTTAACAGCCATGTTTCCTTATTGGGATGTAATTAGTGCTGGATTAATTGCTAATTCTTTAGTCATTTGGATACTCGTAAAGTTGCTACGCTTATACGATCAAAACCAACCCAAGACCTTAGAATTTAATATTGGTTTAATCGTGGGGCTTTCTATTATCTTGTACGAGCCCATTGCTATATTAATACCTCTAGTTTTGTTTGCACTCGTTATTATTAGACCTTTCAAATTAGCAGAATGGTTGGTGCTTATGATGGGCGTGCTACTTCCTTTTTATTTTATTTTTACCTATGTTTTTTTAACAGGCAATATTGCCGATTTTAGACAATTTTTACCCAAGTTAGACTGGAAAAATCCATTGATACAACCTGGCTTCAATGTCATTTTAGCTTTAATTGTAATGGGGGTTCAATTAATAGCAGGCTTTTTTTATTGGAATGAACAACAGGCTCGCTTTATCATTCAGGTTAGAAAATATTGGGGAGTCATATTCTTACTGCTCATTCTTACTTTTTTTCAACCCGTTCTTTTTTCTGTACAAGCCTTATACGCATCTGCTATTGTCATAGCACCCTTGGCCAGCTTTATAAGTTTTGCCTATGCTACACCCAAAAGGCTGCTCATACCCAACCTTTTATTCTGGGCAGCGGCAGCAGTTATTGTGTATAACCACCTTGGCTAAGTGAAAAATTTAACAGCGTCTTTTTGAGGGTTTTTGGTACCTTTGGCACTTAGTTTTAAGCATTAAAAAATTTAGCTATGAAGTTTGGTGTATTAGTTTTCCCAGGTTCGAATTGCGATAGAGATATGCAAGATGCATTAGAAAAGGATTTGGGTTATCCTGTTGAAATGTTATGGCATAAGGACAACGATTTATCTCATTTCACCACTGATGATTGCATTGTGCTTCCAGGCGGATTTTCTTATGGAGATTATTTACGTTGTGGGGCTATTGCTAAATTTAGTCCGATGATGAAATCGGTGATTGAGTTCGCTAATAAAGGAGGTAAAGTATTAGGGGTTTGTAATGGCTTTCAAATTCTATGCGAATCTGGTTTATTACCCGGCGCTTTATTGCAAAATGCCAATCAGCAGTTTATATGTAAAAATGTATTTATTAAAACAGATAAAAGTGAGGCTTTGCAAATACCCATTGCGCATGGGGAAGGAAGATATTATGCAGACGAAGCCACTTTAACGCATTTAGAAAAAAACAATCAAATATTATTTCGCTACTGTTCTGCAAATGGTAAAGTAGGTGGAACAGCGAACCCTAATGGATCTACAATGGATATCGCAGGTATTTGTAATGATAAGCGTAATGTATTTGGAATGATGCCGCATCCAGAGCGCGCTACCTCAAATGCATTAAGTAATATAGATGGTAAAAAAGTATTTGAAATACTGGGATTGAAGAACTAGAATGGTTCTTTCAATCTAGTATTTTTAACAATTTAGAATTAACCGTATGAAAAAATTATTAGTCTTGTTTTGTGCTGTAGTATTCGTATTCAATGTAAATGCTCAAAAAACGAATCCAGTAAAATGGAGTTTTACAGCTGTTAAAAAAACGGACAAACAATATGAACTAGTAGCCACAGCAACAATAGATGCCTCATGGCATATCTATTCTCAGTTTGTAAGTGGCGGGCCTATTCCTACCAATTTTACTTTTAGTAAAAACCCACTTATTCAATTAGCGGGTAAAACAAAGGAAAAAGGGAAATTGCAAAAAATGTATGATAAAAATTTCAAAACAGAGCTTAGCTTTTTTAGTGATAAAGTCGATTTTGTGCAAACAGTCAATTTAAAAGTAGCTAGTAAAACTAATTTAGTGGGAGTGGTGGAATATAGTGTTTGTAACGATGACCGTTGCTTACCCCCAGTAAAGGTTCCTTTTGAAGTGGCCTTGAATTAATCCAATTTTAATTTTTTATTTTGAATAAAATACTGGTCTTCTTTGCATTTTTAATCAGTTCACATATTGGGCTTTCACTGCAAGCACAAACACCTATTACTATTACTGCCAAGGCAGAAGTGGTGAATGATAGTAGCTATACTATTAAAGCAAATATAGAAATTAAAGAAGGCTGGCATGTTTACGGAGCTAACCCAGATGGCTTAAATGCACCTGAATTAAGTTCAAAAATTGAAACAGCCAAATTTCAGAACAAGGCTGTTTTTTCTACTAAGCCAACAGAAGAAAAAGATATTTTATTTACCAAGGCCTTTGTTTTCAATAAACCATTTGAGCTAACGCAAAATATAATCATTGGTGGTTTTCAACCCGATAGTTTGCAACTTATAATGTTATTGAATGTTGCCAAGGCCGATTCATTTCTTAGTTTGGAAATTCCATTATCGGTAGCACTTGCGAATGGAACGAAGGTAGCTGGTTTTCAAATATTATTACCTGCTGGCGCCACCGAAGCCCCAAGCGATGCCTGTGGCTCGGCTACTGCAACAACGAATAGCAGTTCAAGTCCTTGGGAATTATTACTACTTGGTTTTCTAGGAGGTTTAATTGCCTTAATCACGCCTTGTGTATTTCCTATGATACCTGTAACGGTTTCGTTTTTTACCAAGAGGTCTAAAACTAGAAAGCAAGGAATTAAAAACGGATTATTATACGGGGTAAGTATATTTTTAATTTATGTATTAGCTAGTTTGCCCTTTCATATAGTGGGTAATGTGCAACCAGAAATTTTTAATAGTATTTCAACGAACCCTTGGTTGAATATTATTTTCTTTATCATATTTATATTTTTCAGTATTTCCTTTTTTGGATTTTTTGAAATTAGTTTACCTAGTGGTATAGCCAATAAGGCCGATTCCAAAAGTGGATTGGGTAGTTTAGCAGGCATATTTTTTATGGCTATTACACTAGCTATCGTTTCTTTCTCCTGCACGGGCCCTATATTAGGAACCTTACTGGTGGGCTCTTTACAAGGTGGTGCTTGGGCTTTAACCTATGGTATGGCAGGTTTTGGATTGGCCTTAGCCTTGCCTTTTTCTTTATTTGCTATATTCCCTCAATGGTTACAAAGTTTACCTAAATCGGGTGGCTGGTTAGATACTGTTAAAAAAGTATTGGCCTTTTTAGAATTGGCATTGGCATTTAAATTTTTATCCAATGCCGACCTAGTGCAACATTGGGGACTACTTAAAAGAGAAGTGTTCTTAGGTATTTGGGCTATCATTAGCATTGCACTTGCACTTTATTTAATAGGAAAATTATTATTACCTCATGATGTAAAAGGCGAGAAAATTTCAAGTGCTAGAAAAATAGGTGCTGGTATAGCCTTCGCTTTTGGTATTATTTTAATAGTGGGTATGGCGCCAAAGAATACTTATTTATTAAAATTCTTAAGTGGCTTCCCGCCTCCAACCCATTATAGTTTATTCACTGATAAAAACGAGGCGCATGGCTTGCAAGCAAATGTGGTGAATGATTACGAAAAGGCCCTGCAGTTATCTAAGCTATCAAAAAAACCTATACTTATTGATTTTACAGGATGGGCCTGCGTGAATTGTCGTAAGATGGAAGAAAATGTTTGGACCGATCCTGCAGTGATGAGCTTTATACAAAATAATTTCATACTCGTTTCTTTATATGTAGATGATAAGGCATTACTTCCTGTTGATAAGCGCTTCACTTATACTACTAAGGCAGGAGATAAAAAAGAGATAACAAGTATTGGTGATTTATGGGCAACCTTTCAAGCTGAAAACTTTAATCAGTCTTCGCAGCCATTATATGTAGTCATGAGCCCTGATCAAAAAATATTATCCAACCCAGTAGGCTATACGCCCAATGCTACGGAGTATTTTAATTGGCTAAAATGTAGCATCAGCCAAGCAAACTAGCTAGGCTAGAATTTAAAAAAGCTCCTTATGGAGCTTTTTTAATAAATCATTAGAGGGTTAAATCATTATAGTAGTAAATAAAATGATTTTATATTTAAAAAAATCATTTTATTTACAAACTCATGCCACGCTCGGTCATCATCTTCCTTAAGTTAATTAATCCATAACGCATTCTGCCTAATGCAGTGTTAATACTGCAGTTGGTCATTTGTGCAATTTCTTTAAAACTTAAGTTGGCATAATGTCTTAGTACAATAATTTCTCTTTGTTCTTCTGGTAATAGGTCAACTAGTTCTTGAATATTTTTATGCGTTTGACTGCGGGTCATTTTATAATCGGCAGGATGGTCGGCGTGCTTGATAATTTCAAATAAATCCTGGTCATCACTTGTTTTAATAGTAGGAGTGCGTTTTACTTTTCTAAAATGGTCTACTACAAAGTTGTGAGAGATACGTAATGCCCAAGGTAAAAATTTGCCTTCTTCTGAATACTTCTTTTGTTGAAGGTTATCAATAATTTTTATTAAAATTTCTTGAAATAAATCTTCGGCCAAGTAGCTATCTTTTACCATGAATAAAATGGCATTGTAAATTCTGTTTTGGTGGCGTTCTAATAAGGCATCAAAGGCACGAGAATTACCGTCTTGAAAAGATTGAATGAGTTCGTTGTCTGTGATTTGAATTTCTTTGTTCATTTTTTTTAGGGTAGGTTTCGAAGGGTTAGTAAAGGCAAATTACTAGCTAAAGGCATCGAATTTCCATTTGTGGAAAACAAGAAAAACATTTCAAAGCTATCCACATTTTGAATGAAAAAAGAGGGTACAAATTTCTAGAACAAAATGGGCTAGAATCTGTTATTTTGCTATATGGCAGGGACTAAAAAAGAACAAAAAGCACAGGCGGCTAACAATAATATACAAATCGTAGGGGCAAGGGTGCATAATTTAAAAAATGTCTCTGTTCAATTTCCGCGCAATCAGTTTATTGTGGTGACTGGGGTTTCTGGAAGTGGAAAGTCGTCCCTTACTATTGACACCTTATTTGCCGAAGGCCAAAGGCGCTATGCGGAAAGCTTATCTTCTTATGCCAGACAGTTTATGTCCCGTATGGGCAAGCCCGATGTAGATTATATAAAGGGGCTTTGTCCAGCCATTGCCATTGAGCAAAAGGTAGTAACGCGTACCCCAAGAAGTACAGTGGGCAGTATGACCGAAATTTATGATTACCTGAGGGTATTTTATGCAAGACTGGGAAAAACCTATTCTCCTATTAGTGGTTTGGAAGTAAAAAAGCAAGATGTGCAAGATGTATTGGAATTTATACAAAAAGGGAAAACCGGAGACAAGATGGTTATTATTGTTCCTTTTAAACAACAAGCCAAAAGAGATATACAGGAGGAGTTAAATATATTATTACAAAAAGGTTTTGCTAGAATTTATTTAAGAGCCGGTGCTACATCTAATGCAAAAGCTGCATCAAGTATTCTAAGAATTGAAGATGCCTTGGCTATGACTAAGGCGGAAATTACTAAAACCATTAAGGCGCATGATGTATATGTTTTAATTGATAGAGTGGTGGTGAAAGCATTTGATGAAGAAGATATACATAGAATGAGTGATTCCATTGGCACTGCTTTTTATGAAGGAGAAGGTATTTTATGGGTGGAGCAAAACGAAACTATTTTAAAAACTTTCAATAACAAATTCACTTTAGATGGGATGGATTTTGATGAACCCAATCCTAATTTATTTTCTTTTAATAACCCTTATGGGGCATGTCCTACTTGTGAAGGCTATAGTCAGGTTTTAGGTATTGATGAAAACTTGGTCATACCCAATACCAATTTATCGGTCTATGATGGAGGGGTGGCACCATGGAAGGGGGAGAAATTAGTTTGGTGGAAGGATCAGTTTATAAAAGAAGCGGGCAAGGTTGGTTTTCCTATTCATCAACCCATTAATAAATTAACTAAAATGCAGACCACGCAA
>JABMML010000281.1 GCA_013205585.1 Chitinophagaceae bacterium
AAGTTTAATCCCAATGAAAGAGTAGAAATTTGGAATAAAGTAAAGTCTGGTGAAATTAAAATTGTATTAGGCGCCCGCTCAGCGCTTTTTCTGCCTTATAAAAATTTATCGCTTATTGTTATTGACGAAGAGCACGACCCTTCTTATAAGCAACAGGAACCTGCCCCTAGATACCAAGCAAGAGATACTGCTATATATTATGCGAATCAATTAAAGGCAAAAGTAGTATTAGGTTCAGCTACCCCTTCGGTAGAAACCTATTATAATGCTATTTCAAAAAAGTTTGGCTACACTTATTTAAATGAAAGGTTTAGTACAGGGGCGCTACCTAAAATTGAATTAATTGATACAAAAAAACAACCTGCAGGTAATGCTATTCTTACCCCTCAGCTATTAGCTTCTATTTCAAAAACTATTGCTAATAAAAAGCAGGTTATTTTATTTCAAAATAGAAGAGGATACGCCCCCTATTTAATTTGCGAAACCTGCGGATGGATTCCACATTGCGAACATTGTGATGTAACTCTTACGTATCATAAAGCTAAAAATTTACTTTCTTGTCATTATTGTGGCGCTTCTTACCCTATCGTCAATACCTGTAAAGCTTGTGGCAAACAAAATTTTAAACAAAAAAGTTTTGGCACAGAACAAATTGAAGAAAAATTAAATCAATCTTTACCAGGCGTAATTGTTGCAAGAATGGATTTAGATAATGTGAAAGGAAAAAACGAGCACGACCAATTAATTCAAAAATTTGAACAAAGACAAATTGATATTTTAGTAGGTACCCAAATGGTGGTAAAAGGGCTTGATTTTGAAAATGTAGACTTAGTGGGTATTGTGGATGCAGACAGCTTGCTTAACTTTAATCATTATAGAGTGAATGAGCGTGCCTTTCAAATGATGGAACAGGTAAGTGGTAGAGCAGGCAGAAAAAACGATAATGGAACTGTAATTATACAAGTAAGTCAATTACAGCATCCTATTGTGCAACTAGTAAAACAACATGATTATTTTGGCTTTTATAATTTTGAAATTCAAAATAGAAAACATTTCTCCTACCCTCCCTTTAGCAGACTCATGAGTTTGTTATTTAAACACAAAGAAAATAAT
Source organism: Chitinophagaceae bacterium (assembly GCA_013205585.1). Taxonomy (GTDB): domain Bacteria; phylum Bacteroidota; class Bacteroidia; order Chitinophagales; family Chitinophagaceae; genus Sediminibacterium. The sequence continues at coordinate 1,114 of JABMML010000281.1, forward strand.
ATTGCCGAAGAAGCAGCCAACCACTTCCTTCATTCGCTTACCCCTGAGATTCAAAAGACGGTATTAGGCCCAGCGCAACCCATTGTAAATAGGGTACGTAATAAATATATATGGGAACTAGCCATTAAAATTTCTAAACAACCACAACAATTACAACTAGCTAAAAAACAGCTCTTACATTATATACGATTACTACAAGTGCACCCTAGGTATAAATCGGTTAGTATTATTATAGATATTGACCCTAATTAAAACAATATGGAAATTACCCAAAATAGTTCTCTTCAAAGCTTGCATAGTTTTGGCAGCAATGAAAAAGCAAATTATTTTGCTACCATTGATTCCATAGAGGCTATTGAAAAAAGTATTCAATGGGCGAAGGAAAAAAACACCCCTTATTTAATTCTAGGATCAGGTACTAATATACTTTTTACTAGAACTTTTGAAGGCTTAGTATTAAAGATGGACATAATGGGCATTAAAAAATTAAAAGAAACCGCCTCCGAGGTTTATTTAGAAGTAGGTGCGGGTGAAAACTGGCATCATTTTGTAATTTACTGCGTTCAAAAAGGTTGGGGTGGTGTAGAAAATTTAAGTTTAATTCCAGGCACCGTAGGCGCTGCTCCTATTCAAAATATTGGCGCCTATGGAGTGGAAGCCAAAGATTGCATAGAATCGGTTACAGCCTATGATACCCAAAGCGCCCAATTCATTACACTTCAAAATAGCGAATGTGGTTTTGGATATAGGACTAGCTTATTTAAAATAGAGAAAACAAGGTATATCATTAGCTCCGTGCAATTTATTTTACAAAAACAACCCATTTTTAGAACCGAATACGGCGCCATTAAAGAAGTACTGCATCAAAAAAATAATAAACAGCCTAGTGTAGAAGCCATTTCGAATGCAGTGATTCAAATTAGATCAGAGAAATTACCCGATCCTAAAAAACTAGGTAATGCTGGGAGCTTTTTTAAAAATCCTACTATCACCAAGGACTTCTTTGAAGTCTTGATTGTAAAATTCCCAAAAATGATTGCCTATCCTATCACAGATGATACCTATAAAATAGCTGCGGGTTGGTTAATTGAAGCCTGTGGATGGAAGGG
>JABMML010000282.1 GCA_013205585.1 Chitinophagaceae bacterium
GCTCTAACCAACTGAGCTATAGGCCCGCATCTTTCGATGTAGGCGGCAAAAGTACTAATTTTTAACCTTTTTTAAAGGTATCTACCCTTTTTTTCTGCTATTTTTGCGCCATGAAGAAAGTTATTTTATCAGCAGTTTCTATTTTATTCTTTGGCATGTTTTTAAATGCCCAAACAGCAGCCACTACAGGGAGTAAAAAATTAGACCTTACAGGCCGACCAGCCGATCATCTTATGTTCCAATTTGGTGCCGATACTTGGACAAACGCTCCCGACAGCGTTAATCTAGGGGGTGGTTTAAGCCGACATTTCAATACGTACTTTATGTACGACAAACCTTTTTCAACAAATCCTAAATATTCTGTTGCCTTTGGAGTTGGTTTAGGTACAAGCAATATTTTCTTCGATAACCTTACTTATGTCGATGTAAAATCTACAGCCAATACTTTACCCTTTCGTAAAATAAATGCAGCTTCAAATCATTTTTCTAAATTTAAAGTAACTACTATTTATTTTGAAGCACCCGTAGAGTTAAGATATTTTAGCGACCCTGCGCATCCGGGTAAATCTTGGAAAGCCGCTGCAGGCTTTAAGTTGGGCACTTTATTAAAGTCTTACTCTAAAGGTAAAAATATGGTAAGCAGTACCGGTACCTCTATTAATGGTAAGACATACATTCAAAGAGAACAAAACAAACGCTTCTTTAACTCAACCAGTATTGCTTTAACAGCAAGAGGGGGATATGGTATATTTTCAGTAGACTTAGGCTATCAAGTAAACGGCGTTTTGCGCGATAGTTTTGGTCCAGTAATGAATAAGTTTTCTGCAGGCTTCACTATTAGTGGCTTATAGTAATTAATATAATATTTATTAAACCCTCTTTTACGGAGGGTTTTTTTATGGACCTAATGGATTAGCCTATCTTTGTAAAAACAAGTAAAGTTGATAGAGAAAAAGAAAATATTTAAGAAGGAAGAGAAGTCGGTACTAGTGAGTGTAATACAGAAAGATCAAACTGAAGCACAGGTAGATGAATACTTAGATGAATTAGCTTTTTTAGCTGAAACAGCGGGCGCTAAAACTTTAAAATCGTTCAAGCAAAGACTACCACATCCCGACTCTAGAACTTTTGTGGGTAAGGGAAAGCTAGAAGAAATAAAACAATACGTTGCGCAGAAAGATATCGACGTAGTTATTTTTGATGATGAACTATCGGGCTCTCAAATTACCAATATTGAAAAAGAAGTAAAGTGCAGAGTCATTGATAGAAGTGATTTAATCTTAGACATATTTGCGGCGCGTGCAAGAACGGCGCAAGCTAAAGTACAAGTGGAATTAGCGCAGTACCAATATATATTACCCCGCTTAAAAGGTATGTGGACGCACTTAGAAAGACAAGGTGCGGGTATTGGGTCGAGAGGTCCGGGGGAAACAGAAATTGAAACCGACCGTCGTATCGTAAAAGATAAAATTTCTTTACTACGCAAACGCTTACTTGAAATTGATAAGCAAGCATTCACACAAAGAAAAGAAAGAGGAGAGTTTATACGCGTGGCGCTAGTGGGCTATACCAATGTGGGTAAGAGCACCATTATGAATTTAGTAAGCAAGAGCGATGTGTTTGCTGAAAATAAATTGTTTGCCACCCTTGATACCACTACGCGTAAAGTAGTTTTTGAGAACACGCCTTTTTTATTAAGTGACACAGTAGGTTTTATTAGAAAATTGCCGCATCATTTAGTAGAAAGTTTTAAAAGCACTTTAGATGAAGTAAGAGAGGCCGATGTGCTTTTACATGTAGTAGATGTTTCTCATGCGCAGTATGAAGACCAAATTGGTGTGGTGAATAAAACCTTACAAGAACTAAAAGCATTTGATAAACCTATCATTACCATTTTCAATAAAATGGATTTATACAAAGAGAAATATTTTGATGAGTGGGTGAGTGATGAAGTCAAACAAGATTTACTAATTGAATTAAAAGATAAGTGGAACGCCATTACCAATAACCAGGCCGTTTTTATTAGTGCCATTGAAAAACAAAATATTGAAGAATTAAGAATGGTTATTTTACATAAAGTAAGAGACATGTATCAAATAAGATTCCCTTATAAAACTGTTTATTATAGCTAATGAGTAAGTTGGAATGGAAATTCATTACCGATGCGCCATTAAGCCTCAACTGGGCTGAAAATAATATGGTAGAATTAGAGGTAGAAGGCAAGCAATTTACCCTAGCAAAATGGAAGGAAGGGTACTTAGCATTTGCGAGTAAATGTCCGCATGCCAGTGGGCGTATGTCACAGGGCTATATAAACCCTTTGGGCCAGGTGGTTTGTCCATTACATAGATATTGTTTTGATATGAAAAATGGCCGAAATACAAGCGGCGAGGGCTATTTTCTGAAAACCTACCCGATAGAGCTAAGAGAAGAAGGGCTTTTTATTGGTTTTCAGTCATTTTCTTTGTTTTAATGCTTTGTTCTTAACTAAATTTTATTATTTTTGCCACCCTTAAAAGGAACACTCCTCCTTAGCTCAGTTGGTTAGAGCACATCACTGTTAATGATGGGGTCCTCCGTTCAAGTCGGAGAGGGGGAGCTTCACTGGAC
>JABMML010000283.1 GCA_013205585.1 Chitinophagaceae bacterium
CTTTAAGGTATCTCAAGAAGCTTTTAATAGATCTTATGTTTTGAAATAAATTTTGGTAACGCCAAAATTGAAGCAAATAACCTATTTGCCTTGACCTGATTAATTAACTCCTTCGTCTAAAATATATATAATAACATACTATAATAAGTATAGAGAGTAATGTAACAAGAACTTCACTTAGTATATTTTTCTATAATTTAATAGCTTTTATCAAGGTATTAAACCGGGGAAAAAGAAGAATTGAGTAAATGGCAATTAAATAATAAGGCATAATAATTTAATTTTTACATTTTAATTGTTTGTTTTCCAAAATGTATAGTAATAGGATTCTTTATTATTTGAAAGACTAGTATGTGTTCCTTGTTCCACTAGCTTTCCTTCTTTCAGTACCAATATCTCATCGCAGTTTTTAATGGTATTAAGACGATGAGCAATTAATATAATTGTTTTGCCCTGTAACTTGAACCACTCAAGGGTTGACTGAACCTTTGATTCACTTAATTGGTCAAGATTAGAAGTTGCTTCATCAAGTATGAGTATCTCAGGATTACGATATAGCGCTCTTGCAATGGCTATTCTTTGCCTCTGTCCACCAGATAGGTTCACCCCTTGTTCTCCAAGAAGTGAATTATATCCCGAGGGTAACTGCTCTATAAAATCACTAATGCCAAGCATTTTAGATAGTTCAAGTATTCTTTGCATATCAGGGTCATAATCACCAATGGCTATGTTTTCAATTACTGTTCCTGCAAATAAGTCTATTTGCTGAGGCACCACCGATACAGCCTTTCTTAAACTCTTATTGGAAATATATTGAAGGTCTAAGCCACCAATTGAGATATTGCCTTCTTTTAATGGGTAAAGGTTTTGAAGAAGCGATAGTAGTGTTGATTTTCCACTTCCACTCTCGCCAATAATACCTGTAGAGCTTCCTTTTTTAATTGTTAGATTAAGCCCTTCAAATACCATCGCTCTTGTGCCATATCTAAAATGAACATTATTAAAATGAATATCATCAATTAAATCAGATGTAAGTTCAACTTTATTTAGGTCATTGCTTTCTATTTCCAAATCAATAATTTCAAATAGACGGTCAGCGGCAATTAATGCGTCCTGTATGCTTTTATTTGCACCAATTAGTGAACTTGCAGGGCCTGTAAAATATCCAATTAATGCATAGAAGGACAATAGTTCCCCTGGGGTAAGTTCTCTATTTATTACAAAATAAGCACCTGCCCAAAGAATGAGTATGGTAAACAACCTTGTTATAAAATCAGCTGTTGTGCCAAGATAAAGACCTTTTATACCACTTTTGTATATGGAATTTAGTAGAGTATAAAACTTGTTTTCTGTTTTGTTATTTGCATATTCCTCAATCCCAAACCTTTTTATGGTTCCCGCTGTACTAATACTCTCCACAAGTTGAGTCTCTAACTCAGCACTATTTTCCATTAAGGTTCTAAGCCACTTTTTGTTTACTTTATTACTTATCCAATAGATAATTATGTATATGGGAATAATGCATAGCATGATGACAGCGAGTTTCCAATAGTAAAGAAACATCAATGCAATAGAGAATCCCACAATAAGCACATTTACAATCATGCTTAAGGCCACATCATTAATAAACATTCTTATTTTAACGGCATCATTGATACGGCTTGTAATCTCACCGACTCGCATAGTGTCAAAGAATCGTTGGGGTAGTTTTAATAAGTGTTTGTAATACCCAAGTATCAGTCTTGCATCAATTTGTTGACCCGTTTGCAAACCCAATATAGTTTTAAAGGTTCCAATGAATACCTGAAATACAAGAATTACAATCATCCCAATACTAAGTAAATTAAGGAGTCTGATATTACCATCTGGAAGCACAAAGTCAATGAGTTTCTGCATATAGATGGAAGTAGATAACCCAAGTATGGTATACACTAGTGCGCCTACTAAAGCTTGAATCATAATTCCCTTATGAGGCATTAATAACTGCCAAAACCGTTTAGTGTTAGATGTTGTTTCATTTCCTTTGGAAAAACTTTCATCAGGGAGAATTAATACAATAACACCACTCCAATCCTTTTCAAACTCAGCAATTTTATTTTTATGGTACCCTCCATCTGCAGGGTCCATGAAAGTAATATCCTTCTTGGTTACTTTATATATTACCACAAAGTGGTGTAATCCATTTTTCAAAATAACATGAGCAATGGCAGGTAGTGGTATTTTCGATAGACTATCTAATGCTCCTTTGGCACCCTTGGCCTGAAAACCTAATTTCTCAGCAGCCTCAATTAATCCAAGTACATTGGTACCTCTTTTATCGGTACCTGCATATTGCCGAATACGACTCACCGGTATTTGTAGCTGATAGTGAGCAGCAATAGATGCCAAACAAGCAGCACCACAATCAGTAATATCCCTTTGTTTTATTTTAGAATAATTATTCAATTGGAGGCAGTTGTAGTGTTTGCTGGTGCATTGGGGTTTAACCAATCATCCATTTTGTCATATAATAATTGCCATAGGGACCTGCGAGCTACAATAAACCTCGCTTGAAAGTTTAGACCCTTTTTTAGTTTTCCAGTAAATCCATTTTTTAAATGTAGTTGAGTACTATCAAAACTGCATCTAACTTTAAAAACAGGGGTGTTATTTATAACAGTAAAATCATTGTCAATGGCTGCTACCTTTCCTGTGAGTACACCGAAGTAATTATAATCAAATGCTTCCATTTGATACCTCACTGGTTGTCCTATTTTTAAAAGCCCTATATCACGTGTAGGAACGTAACATTCACCAATCAAGTCACCTTCAGGTGAAATGGTACATAGTGTCTCGTTGGCTTGTAATAATCCTCCTTGGTACCTTGTATTAATTCCCTGTATAATACCTGATGTGGGTGCTTTAACTAAGTAATAAGTAGCATCAGTATTAACCACATTAAGCGCTTGTTTATATTGGGAGAGTTCTAATTTGTAACGAGATAATTCCTGTTGCCAAGTACTAAGTTGTTCCTGCACAAATGCTTTATAGGATGATTGTAATTTTTGATAGTTAATTTGTATATCGTAAAACTCCTTACCACTGATAATTTTATCCTTAGCAAGAGGAGTGTTAATGTCTAATTCTTTTTTAGCTTTATTAATAGAAGCCTCTAAGTTCTGTTTTTGATGTGTGAACTTGGCCAGTTGTTGTTTATATACTGGAGCGGTTAGTTTATCGATGGTGCCAAACTCTAAATCGGAAGGATTTATTAGTATTGCTAGATCATGAATAAACTGCTTGCGTTGATTAATCTCAAAGTTGTTTAAGATAACTTTACCCTTGGTGTTAGGGTCCTTCAATTTAAGTAACACGGCATCTTTTTCTACATTATTACCTTCCTTGTAATATATAGTATCAATAATCCCCGTCATTATTGGTTTAACTTCTGTTCGCTCTGTGACAGGCCTAGTAATACCAGTTGACTTAATGGAGATGTCAGTATGGATGAAAGGTAGGGAGGCGATAAATAAAAGGATAAATAAAAGGATAAAAGTATAAATAGTTTTAGAATATCCATTCTTGTAAAAAAAATTAAATTCATTCATTTTACTTATATTTCAATTTTTTATTATAAATCATAAATAAATAAATTGCAGAAAGTATTATTAATGTAACCATTGAACCTTCAATTCCAAAATTACCACCATTGATTATATTATTATTTCCATAAGAGTAATTGAATATCGAATATCTTACCTTAAGACCACTAACGTTACCACCAATAATAATTGATGATCCAGAATTCCATAATGCATGAACTATTGAGACAGTGAAAAGACTTGTATTAATATATATTAATGCTAAAATCAAGCCACTTAAAAAAATAATTAAAAATGGAATTACACCAAATGAGTTATTCCCTATATGAGATAAGGAAAAAAATATACTTGATAAAAATATTGCAAAATTTAAATAATTGTTATCTTTAAAATCTTTAAGTAAAACGCTTCGAAATACAACCTCTTCTAATAATGCAAATGCCAAGAATGAAATAAATAAATAAAAAATCTCAAGACTAAAATAATTATATTTTATTGACGACCTATCGATAAGTGAAATTATAAAAGTAATAAAAATTGGAATTAATAATGAAAAAACTATTATATAATAATCAATTCTATTTAATTTTTTATAAAATTTTAGTTTAAGAAAATATATAGTTGCAAGACAAAATATAATAGAACTTAATAAAGAAATAGCTGAAAATTCGGCGCCATATTTTAAGTCGAATTTGAAAAAATTTGAAGCGGGCAGAGTAACTATATAACATAAAAAGTATATACAAATACATATTATTAAGTTTGTAATTTGCGCCACTAAAATACTTGTTAACACTTTTAATTTATATATCATATTAAATTATTAAAATACCGCTAAAAATTAATTTAGCGGTATTAAGGAATAAAAACTACTATCTACCATAATAAGTTCCAGAATTTAATTTAGACGGATTACTTGTTTGTTCATAAAAGTCTTTGATACCTCTCAAAGTTGATCCAACTGTATGACCAATTTCATGAAAAAAGTCATAAATCAAACCTCCACCTTGAATATCAATAATTTCATGATTTGTAAGTGGTGTTAAAGTATCAATTTTTTTAAAGTTGTTTTTCATAATTTATTTTTTAATTTTTTATTAATTACCATGAACCACTTGCACCATGACCTCTGCTATACCCTGAATTAAAGCCCTCTTTCAATCCATTTACAGCGTCATTAATACCATCTGCAATTTCAAGTGACTGGAATGCTTTCCATACATATTTTATCCAATGACCGCCATTTAACTCTGTTAATTCTGAAGGAGATAAAACTTGCAAATTGTACCTTTTAAAATCTAATATTTGATTAGTCATAAAATATTTTTAATAAATTTTTTACCCCATTAATCGCCGTGGAGTAAATTCAGCGGATTTTTCTCTTTCTTTTCTGAAAGGTTCCATGTTCGTAAATGA
>JABMML010000284.1 GCA_013205585.1 Chitinophagaceae bacterium
TCCTTGTATTATTAATTTCACAATACAAGGCAATGTTATCAATATTAAAGAAGACGGCAATTGCGGTAATCATCGTAATATGACCTGCTATTTCAATGATAGTTACGATAAAAAAAGAAAGCCAAAGAAGAAGAAATAATGCATAATCTAGGCCTAGATAGGACTCGTATACAGTTTTACGTGTAAGGTAAATTAATACTTAAATACTTTCCCGTTCGCCATCACCTCTTGGGTTTTTTCATCGAAGGTTACTTTCGCTCCTGTATGGCAGGCCGCGTTGGTCATAATAGTGGCAATAGAATGTTCATAGCCAGCTTCTACGGGTGCATTGGGCTGTTTTCTTGATCGAATACATTCCATCCAATTACGCACATGTGCAGAAGTGAGCATATCTCCCCCTGTATTGGCAGAGGCCACTACCTTTGCTGTATTGTCAGATAAATTATACTTCTCTAATAAATTAGGCTGCATTTTCATAGCTGATGCAGGTGCAGCTTGTAAACCACCATTAGGAGAAACCATATTGGTTACTAAGTTTAACTCTCCTCCATTGGCATAATAAATTTCTGAAGGGTTTTCATCGCCATTGTGCATACGAGACATAAACACCACTTGAAAACCTTTTGACATATCATCCAAAGGGCCATAATCAAATACAGCAGTTGTAGTATCCCAGTTTTTTCTACCATCTTTCCAAGCATAAACGCCACCATTAGCTATTACACTGCGAGGATATGGTAATTGACTGAACCAATTCACTGTATCTATTTGATGACTCATCCATTGTCCTGGCATACCAGAAGAATAAGGCCAGAACAATCTATACTCTAAATATTTTCTTGGATCAAAATTTTCGTAGGGACGATTTAATAAATAGCGGTTCCAATCTAAATCCTCTTCTTTACATTTAGCCACTAAGTCTGGTCTTCTCCAACGGCCAGGTTGGTTTACATTCCAAGTTAATTCTACCATGGTAATAGGTCCAAACTTTCCTGCTTGAATAAAATCGGCAGCAGCTTTATAATTAGGGCCACTTCTTCTTTGTGAACCAATTTGCACAATACGATCAGAGGCCTTAATAGTTTTTAAAGCCATTCTATTGTCTTCCATCGTTTCTGCAAAAGGTTTTTCACAGTAAACATCCATACCCGCATTCACTGCTTCTGTGGCATGAATGGCATGTTGAAAATCGGCAGTGCTAATAAATACACCGTCCATATCTTTGCCTGCATATAATTCTTCATTGTTACGCGCTGCTCTAATAGTATGACCCATTGTTTTTTCTAAAAAATCTTTTCCTTCCTCTCTTCTTAGTTTCCATATATCTGAAACTGCAACTATGTCAAAATTCAATTCTTTATAATGATTTAAAAAACAAGGTAAATGCGATTGCCTGAACCTATCGGAATAGCCTACCACGCCTAGTCTTACTCTATCATTAGCGCCAATGATATTAGCATAGCTTTTCGCTGAAAAACCAAGCGTAGCTGCATAAGTAGCAGCAGTTGCCTTGGCAGTTGTTTTTATAAAATTTCTTCTTGAGTTTTTCATAGTTTATAATTCTTTAATTTTTAAAAGTTTATAATTCTTTTATTTTAATACTTCTAAAAGCTACATGGGTACCATGTTCTTGTAATAAGATATGCCCTTTTTCAGCCATTCCAAAATTTGGCCACACTACATACTTACTTTTAGCTACTAATGCATGAAAATATTGCGTACCTCTTTGATATTCCACCACTTTCCATCCATTAATCCAATGTTCAATTTTCCCATCAGGAAAAATAATAATGCGCCCTCTGTTCCAGGCACCTACAGGTAATTTCTCTCTTCTACCCTTACCAATTCTTAAAGCAGGTATCAAGTCATATAAAGAGGCGTTGGTTCTATTGCCAATAGATCCTAGTAAGGCATCGGGATGTTTATCATCATCCAATATTTGATACTCTAATCCAATAGCAGAACCAGTATTATTTTCTTTTTCAGTCACAAAATATTTTATACCACTATTGGCGGTATCTGAAATTTGAAATTCAAATTGCAAATCAAAAGCATGAAACTCATCCACGGTAACAATATCACCGCCACTAGAAGCTTCCGCTCCATTTGAACCTTTTACATGTAAAACACCTTCCTTAATATACCATACATTCTCAGGAAAATAACTTTTATTGGCGCCTCTCCAGCCTTTGGAACTTACCCCATCCCATAAAAGTCGAACACCATTTCTTTTTTCATCTTCTGAAATAGTATTAGGCATTAAATTCACCACAAATAAATTCGAAGGTGCTGTAGGTTTTAAATTGGTAGTTTGAATTTTAATATTTTTCCAACGTACTTCTTGCCCTGCATCTTTTGCATCATTAATTTGATGTACTTGCAAAGAAATAAAACCTTTTAAAGTCATATTGTCAATGATATGAGCGCATTCCACACCATTCACCCAGGTTCTAATACTATTACCAATGGCTTCTATTTTATAATGATTCCATGCATTGTTTTTAAAAGCCGTCTTAGCTGCGGTATTGTATTCTAGGGGGTATAACCAGTCTCTTCTAGCTTCATCATATATACCACCGCTCCAAGCTCTTGGGGATGGGTCTATTTCCATTTGATAACCATGTACTCTATTAGGTGTATGTTTATCTGTGACAGTACATTTATCATTGGCATCGTTTAATTCAGATCTAAACTGAATGCCTGAATTCATATGTTCATTTACTTTAAGATCTAAATCCAAAATAAAATCGCCATATAATTTTTCGGTAGATAAAAAACTATTGGGCTCCCCCGGCACCGTTCGTCCTACTATTTCCCCATTTTCAACGGTATACTTTGCCTTGCCATTATATTGAATCCAACCAGCAAGATTTTTACCATTGAATAAATCTTCCGATTTATTTTGCGCAACTAAGCTTTCCATACTTAATATTATAAAACCTAAAAACAGTAGCAACATTTTTTTCATAATACGTAATTTGCAATTAGTAAATATCTTAAGGCAAGTTAATTAATTTTTCTCTTGGAACCAACCATTTCATTATGCGCCATGCTAATAAATAAGCAATGGCACAAAAAACAAACATATAGCCATAAGCAATAGCCATTTCTTCTTGTATAATTTGTTTTTGAATAGCATAAAATTCTTGAAAATTTTGTAGATTAATATGTTGAATAGATTGAATGGTTTGATCAGATAAATTCGACCATTCTTTTTCTGAAATTGTAAGGGGAATTCCATTGGCATCTAATACATTTAATGCATTTGTCTTTTGCAAAAAGTCGGTAAGGCCTTTTTCAGCAGCTACATTTACCGCTTTTTGAATGCCTTGTACTTTATAGGCATCAAATAACCAACCACCCATTTTAGAAACCACTACGCCTCCCATACCCCCTGCCATTCCGCCCATACCAATTACTGTGGCAATGGAGCGCTTGGGAAACATATCAGAAACAGTGGTATAAATATTGGCCGACCATGCTTGGTGTGCAGAAGCGCCTATACCAATCAATAAAACAGGAACCCAAAAACTTAAGTAACCCAAGGGCTGAACAAATAACACAACAAGTGGTATGAAGGCGATTAATAACATGGCCTTCATTCTACCTTCGTATGGCTTAGCCCCTTTATTAATAAAATAAGTGGGGAACCATCCCCCGCCAATGCTTCCTATCATGGTCAAACTATATAATACAGACAAAGGCAATATTATTTGAGTGCCCTCCATACTATATTGGTCTTTTAAATAACTAGGCAACCAAAATAAAAAGAACCACCAAACTCCATCCGTTAAAAATTTACCAATAGCAAATGCCCAGGTTTGTTTATATTTTAATAAAGTAAGCCATGTAATTTTATTAGTTTGTATGCCTTTTTCAAAAATGGCTTCCACTTCATGATCACTATTAATAAACGCTTTTTCTGCTTCACTAAGTCTTGATTGTTTTACAGGTATCTCATAAAAAATAAACCAAGCAATCAACCATAAAAATCCAATAGCTCCAATAATAATAAAGGCTGCTTCCCATCCCCAATGAAGGGCAATCCAAGGAACAGACAAGGGTGCTAATATGGCACCTACATTGGTTCCTGAATTAAATATACCTGTTGCAAAGGCTCTTTCTTTTTTTGGAAAATATTCAGCAGTGGTTTTTATGGCCGCAGGAAAATTACCCGCCTCACCAAAACCCAGCAATGCCCTTGAAAACATAAATCCTGCAATTGATACAGGTACGGCTGCAATACCCACCCATCCTAATATGTTTACAATGCTAGTTCCTATAGGAATAGCGAAAGCATGTATGATGGCAGCAAATGACCAAATAATAATAGCCCAAGCATAGCCCCATTTGGTTCCTAATTTATCTACAATTCTTCCCGCAAATAACATGCTTAGTGCATACACAAATTGAAAAACAGATGCAATATTTGCATAATCACTATTGCTCCAATCAAATTGCTTTTCGAGCGTAGGCTTTAATAAACTCAATACCTGCCTATCTAAATAATTTATAGTTGTCGCAAAAAATAAAAGCGCGCAAATAGTCCAACGATATTTTCCAATGGCTGCGGCTTTCATAAATAATTAATTTAAACTGGCAATAATAGCCAATGCTTTCGCAGTCTCTGTTTCTATAGTAGCATAATTTTTAGAAGCCAACACTTCCTCACTCATTAATTTACTACCCATGCCTACACCAACCACGCCTGCTTTAAACCAGGCAGTTAAATTTTCTTTACTAGTATCAACCCCTCCTGTTACTAA
>JABMML010000285.1 GCA_013205585.1 Chitinophagaceae bacterium
AAAATTTATTTTTTAAATATACTTTTCTCTTTAGCCATTTTTTCAATAGCCTCCACCGTGCGAGGAGCCCCTGCAGATAAATTTTTATTACCTGTTTCAGTAATTAAAATATCATCTTCAATTCTTACTCCAATACTCCACCATTTTTTATCGCAGTTACTTCCTGGTGGAATATAAATGCCTGGCTCCACCGTTAAGACCACGCCTGGTAATAAAGTACGCGGTCCCATATCGTGCACATCTAATCCTAAATGATGTGAAGTGCCATGCGGAAAATATTTTCTAGCCTCTGCTTCATTAGCAGCAATGCCTAATTTTATTAAACCTTCGTTCACTACTTTTCTAGCAGCAGCATCTGCCACACCAAAGGGAGCGCCAGGCACACAGGCTGCAATACCTGCATCTTGTGCTTTCAATACTAATTCATAAATAATTTTTTGTGCAGCGGTGAATTTTCCACCAGCAGGAACAGTTCTAGTGACGTCTGCAGTATAACCATGGTATTCTGCAGCGCAATCGCTCAAAAGCAAATCACCATCATTCATCAATTTTAAATTGGTGACATAATGTAGTACGCAAGCATTTTCTGCAGCCCCATTAATACTAGGGTAGCCAGGGTATTCAGAACCATTGGCTTTAAAATGATATTCCATAATGGCCTGCGCTTGGTATTCAGTCATACCAGGCTTAATGGCACGCATTACATCGTTATGTCCTTCACAGCTAATAGCAGCTGCTTTTGCAATTAAGGCAATTTCTTCTGGCTGTTTGATGCCACGAAGGTTACTTAATATTGTTTGGGTACTTCTTGCTGCAATAGGCTTGTTTTGTGTATTGATAATACTATCAACTATTGTTGCCATATGAGCAAGTGGGTCTTCTGCTCTTTTATATTTTGAAAAAATGCCCTCGCCACGATAAGCAGAGAAAACAGAGTCTATGCTACTAAAATCAACGGCATTGGCTGTAAACTCATCATTGATAAAAACGTTTTCTATTTTATATTTTGCTTTCACGCCTTCTGCGCCTAAAATTTTTCCTGTCCATAATTCTTTTTGTGGGTCTCTATTTTTCACAAAAATAAATTCAGTACCTGTTTTATTTAAAATTGTAATAGGTTGTTTAAATAATAACAATAATGCATCTGATTCTTCTAATCCTGTAAAGTAGTAGAAGTTTTTATTTTGTGCATATTGAAAATCGACATCGTTCGTTCTTACGCGCACTTGAGAGGCGAAGAAAATACCTACACCATTTGCAGATAATTTTTCTTTAAAAGCTGCACGACGACCTGCATGAAATTCAGGGCTTAAATAATCGGTGGGATACTGAGTCGTTTGCTGAGCAACAGTTATTAAAGGGGCTACTAGGATGAGTAACCAAGAAAGGATTCTTTTTGTATTCATTGCGTTTAATTTTTCAGTTTAAAGCTAATTGGTTTTTTTGAGAATATAAAAAGAAAAGAGGGCTGCCACTTATCATAATTTTATATAAATAGGGAGGATTCTTAACTATATTTTCTTATATTTAGTAGGTCATTTTTTACATTAAATATTTAATTTAAACAGATATGAAAAACTATTGCTTCTTAATATTAGTAGGGCTCTTAGCCTTTGTTTCAAATAATCAAGTAATTGCGCAGGGAATGAAAGCAGCGCCTATTGAAGGTAGATGGGATTTAACAGTGGATTTTAATGGAGGGAAGGCCGCATCATGGTTGGAAGTAAGACATTCAGGCCCCAAAACCTTAACAGGACATTTTGTTTGGGAATCGGGTAGTGCGCGTCCTATTTCAGAAGTATTTTTCAAAGAAGGAAAAGTAAAATTTCAGATCCCAACTCAATTTGATGCGAGTGATAAAGAAATGTTTTTTGAAGCGACCATTAAGGATGATAAATTAGAAGGAACCATTCTTAGTCCTTTAGGTAAAACTTTCACCTTTACAGGTGTAAGAGCACCTCGTTTAATTTCAAATAAAAAACCTGTTTGGGGAAAGCCAATACCATTATTTAATGGAAAAAATTTAGAGGGATGGCAGGCATTGGGTAAGAATCAATGGTTGGCAGAGAATGGTGTTTTGAAAAGTCCTCAATCAGGTGCGAATATTAGAACGGTGCAAACCTTTAACGATTTTAAATTGCATATTGAATTTCGTTATCCTAAAGAAAGTAATAGTGGTGTGTATTTAAGAGGCAGATATGAAGTGCAAGTAGAAGATAGTAAAGGAAAAGAACCTTTAAGCACTTATTTAGGAGGTGTTTACGGATTTATCGATCCCTTATTTAATATGGCAAAAGAAGCAGGAGACTGGCAGTCTTATGATATTACCTTAGTGGGTAGAGTAGTGACTGTTGTTTTAAATGGTACCACCATCATATACAATCAACAAATTCCGGGTGTTACAGGTGGCGCCTTAGATAGCAATGAAGGTGAACCAGGACCCATTATGATGCAAGGTGACCATGGTCCGATTGAATATAGAAATATAGTTATTACACCCGCTATAAAATAATTATGTAAAGAATAAAAAAAGTCCTCCTATAATTAGGGGGACTTTTTTGAAAGCGTTTATTTCTTATCGTTCGAAAACTACTTCTTCATAAGGTAATCTGAATCGAGGGCCCCATATACCTTGGTCAGTTCCTTTGCCCACGCCAATAATCATATTAATTTCAGCACCTGCAGGAAGGTTTAATGCTTTTTTAACTCTTATTTGATCGAATCCTTCCATAGGGCAAGATTCAAAACCTTCTGCAGCAATGGATAACATAAATGTTTGCGCTGCTAAGGCGCAGGATTTATG
>JABMML010000286.1 GCA_013205585.1 Chitinophagaceae bacterium
CTGTACCCTTTTGTATGCAAGCTCAGGTCTTAGACCCCTCTATTATAAATACTGCAGGAGGAAAAATAGATATAGCTTCTTCTATAAATCAAGCAAATAATAATTGGATGCTTGATTGGAGTTTGGGTGAACCCTTTGCTATTCAAAATTGGTGTTCAAAAAATAAAATTGTTTTTTCTATAGGATTCTTACAACCTGCTTTAATGCTAAATCCTGAGTTAACAAGGCCTGGGGCCTTTGATTTTAAATTAAAATGGGGGCCTAATCCTGTATCTAATTATTTACTGCTTTCTTGTAAGCAAGCTGGTATTGATATTGTATATATTAATATAGTAGATAGTGATGGAAACAAAATACAAAAAATAGAAGGCCCTTATTCGGGTTTAGACTTTTCAAAACGTATATCATTTGCTTCGGCAAATACGGGTATTTACTTTATAAGCATCCACTATATTGTGGCTAATAAATTCACGCAGGTGAAAATTTTAAAAATTATAAAAGTATAAGGTGAAACTAAATCAAGTATTTATTTTTTTAAGCTGTTTTTTGCTAGGTAGTATTACCCATCAAGGATTCGCTCAAACCGCTCAAACTAATAAGGGTATTAACTTTCAAGGCATTGCCAGAGATAATAATGGCTATATACTTCCCAATAAATCCATCAATATTAGAATATCCATTAAAGCCGATACCCTTTCCAGCAAAATTGAATACCAGGAAATTACACCCATTACCACTAGTGTACTAGGTTTATTTACCATTGTGGTAGGCGCTTATCAAACCAATAAAATAGTAGCAGTGGGGCCGTTTGAAAATATAAACTGGTCAATAGCAGAAAAATATTTACAAATAGAAATTGATACGGTGGGCGATTTATCTTTTATTTATATGGGAACGCAAAAAATAAATTATGTGCCCTACTCCTTTTATGCCGACAATGTGGGTGCAGAAAATATCAATGGAGTCATTGGTATCTCACAAGGAGGAACGGGGCTCGATAATTTGAAAGATATAAAAGTCTTATACAATATTGATAAAATAAATAACACCCCCGATTCTAGTAAACCTATAAGCAGCCTAGCCTTGTCTGCTATTAATGATAAATTAAAAAAAGTAGATACCCTGTCTTTAAGCAACCGTATCAATTTAAAATTAAGTGGCAAAGACACTATTAGCCTATCTAATAGAATAAATAGTATTGCTTCATTGTCTGTAGTGTATGATTATGGAAATTTTTACGATACCGCTAAACAAGCCGCTAACGCAGTATCCAGCGCTACTGCTATCAGATTTTCTTTTAATGGATTATTGAATAATATTGGGGTACAGCCCAATACAAGTGGACAAGCCACTAAAATTACAGTACTGCATGCAGGCGTATATAGGGTTCAGTATGCTGTTCAAATGATAAAACCAGATCTAGGGGTAGATGAGGTAAGTGTTTGGATAAGAAGAAATGGATCGGCTTATGTAAATACCAATACCAATTTTAATATTTCTGGAAGCAATATAAAAAATTTACTTACTGGAAATTATTTGGTAGACCTAGGCGACAACGATTATATAGAACTTTATTTTAGTGTAAAGAATATAAGTACTGCCGCAACTGGTACCACTGCGCAAACAAGTCCCTCAAGGCCTGCTACACCAAGTGTTTATATCAATTTACAAAAACTAAACTAATAATTAACCATAAAAATTATCCAAAAGGCTTTTCAATTGAAATACTTTGTTTCGAGAAAAACTTTGCACCATCTTCTGCGATATAAAGACAGTCTTCTAAACGAATACCAAATTCTCCTGGAATAGAAATATTAGGTTCATCACTAAAACACATACCTACTGCCATAGCTGTTTTATTTCCTTTGACAAAATTTGTCCACTCATGTCCCTCTAATCCAATACCATGGCCGGTTCTGTGCGGTAGCCCTGGTAATTTATAATTGGTACCAAAGCCTGCTTTTTCAATCACTGCTCTTGCAGCAGCATCTACTTGTTCACAAGGGGCCCCAATTTTAATAGCAGCAAAAGCGGCATCCTGTGCTTGCTTTTCTAAGTTCCAAACATCAATTTGTCTTTGTGTAGGCTTACCTGCCACAACAGTTCTCGTTATATCAGAAGCATAGCCTTGACAACTTGTGCCTCCATCAATCATCACAATATCTCCTTCTTTAATAATTTGTGGCGTTATACTTCCATGAGGTAGCGCAGCATATTTTCCTACTTGTACAGAGGCGCCTCCACTAAATCCTAATTTTCTAAAGGCATTTGAAATATTGTTACTTAATAATGTTTGTGACATACCTGGTACAATGGTTGCAAAAGCAGCTTTATAGGCTTCAATGGTAATATCACTTGCTTTTTGCATCAGTGCAATTTCTGCAGGTGATTTTATCATTCTACATCCGGCAGTTACAGGCGTTGCATCTACTATTTCAAATCCAGCAGCTTCTTTTTTTACGCCATCGGCAATAAAAAATCTTACCCTTTCTTCCATTCCAATGGTATTGTGTACCACCCCTCTATCTTTTACAATACCTACAATAACAGCATAAGGGCTTTCGTGTTCTTCCCAACAACGCACTTCTTCTCCAAAAGCAGGTAGTATTAATTCTCTTGCTCTATCTTCTTCAAATTTTGGACAAACATATACTAAGGAACCTTTTGCAGGTATAACTACTCCAAAAGTTCTTTCGCTTTGGCCCCAACGCATACCTGTATAATAATAACAAGAAGTAGTGCCCTCTAAAAAAATGGCATCCATTTTATTTTGGGACATCAATTCCTGTGCTTTAGCAATTCTTGCTTTTCGTTCCGCTACCGAAATGGGCACTATGCCAGCCAGTTTAGGACTTAGGCTTCGAATAGCTTCGGGCAAGTCTAATGCAGTCTCTGTTTCGTCAAGCTGTCTTCCAAATATAGAACTACTCATACCTAAGCTGCCGGCTGTAAGCGCCGATACTGATAAAAATTTTCTTCTATTGACTGACATAGTATACAATTTAAAATGTTTTACATAAGTGGTATTAAAGATATTGCATTTTAATAAATTAAAAACTTTAAATTTAGCACACCAAAAACCAGCTTACATTGAGACTAATTCGACTTTCCTTTTTATTATTATGCATACTTGGATTTCTAACAACGAATGCACAAAAA
>JABMML010000287.1 GCA_013205585.1 Chitinophagaceae bacterium
TACTGTAATGGCATCAAATGGTAAAACTTCAAAAAAAGTTTTAGCATAATGTGCCGAAGTATTTCCTATATCTCCTCTCTTTGCATCTGCAATGGTAAAATGTGAATCTGGAATATGCGCTAAAGTTTCTTCCATTGCCTGCCAACCTTTCACACCCATCGATTCATAAAAAGCAGTATTAATTTTATAACTCACGCAATGAGCAGCCGTGGCATCAATAATAGCTTTATTAAATGCTAGCACCCCTTTGGCATCTTTAGAAAAGCCCTTTGGTAGTTTCTCGCAATCGGCATCTAAGCCTACACATAAATAAGACTGCTTTTTAATAATTTCCTCTACCAAGGTTAATTTTGTCATACTGAATTTTTGAGCTCATGTAAATTTAGCCAAAAGCATGCAAGATGCCAATTATGGATTAACTTTGGCTATGTTTAAGAAAATAAAAGCGTCCATTTATCTATCGACTATATTATCGAGTATATTATTATGCTTATTTAGCGCCTGCGGAACTGAGGCCAATGAGGCCAAGGCCGATAATGCCCTTGATGGTGGCAGGTATTTCATAGAAAATTACATGAAGGGCGATTTTAGTAAGGCCAAACTTTATTTACTAGAAAGCCCCCAAAATAAAGCAATTTTCGATACCCTTTCCGCCCATTATTTTTTATTAGATAAGGAAGGAAGACAGCAATTAAGACAGGCATCTATTCAAATTAATGAAATTCGCAGTATTGACTCCACCCATAGTATTTTTGACTATCAAAATTCATTGGATAAAATTGCTCAAAAAATGATGGTAGTTTCTACCCCAGAAGGCTGGAAAGTAGACCTACAATATTCTTATGCCCAAAAAACTAAATAAAAAATAAAATGGTATATTTGCGCGGGCAAAGAAGCCAAAAATTTAAAATTTATAAACTCATAGAATGGAAGCGCAAAAAAACACAAAAAAATACTGGGTACTTTTCTTTACATGGTTTGTAATTTTAATTACGCTAATTGTTTTATATAGAGAGTTTTTCTGGTTAGCCCTTCCTGGCACTTTAACTTATTTTGCAAAAGCGATGGACCTGTTTTAGTTCATTTGAATAGTTAGTCCTTTATTTTAAAATGGAAAGTGCAGCAGCTGCAAAAGTAAAAATTTCTGGCTGATGGTGATGTACAGGTTTCAGCGTCTTAGATTCCCCTAAACGAACCACCACTGCATTTTTATCGCGTATAATATATACATACTGACCAAACAAACCGTTTTGTGCTACTATATCATGTCCTTGTTCTTTGAACATCCAATATTGATACCCATAAAAATCGACTGGGTTTTCATTTTCATAAGCATCTTTTAAATAAGTAGCAGGTGTGGTAGCTGCTTGAACATAATTACTAGAAACAATTTGTTTATTCCCCCATTTACCATTCTGTAATACGAGTTGTCCAAACCTAGCATAGTCGCGCGCTACTCCATTGAAACAACAAAAAGCTTTTTCATGTTTTTCTGCCCCGTCTAATAGCCACAGTGCATCTGCTTCAGCACCCATGGGTTGCATAAATCTTTCTGAAACAAGTGTTGAAATATTTTGACCAAATACTTTTTCGACTATCAAGCCCAATACTTGCGTGTCTCCACTACGATAGTCCCAATGCACACCAGCTGGTTCTTGGAATTTCATTTTACTAATCATATATTCTTCATCATTCCCATAATAACTATAGGCATTCAAACTAAAATAGCCTTTATCAAATTCATAATAATTGGTACCAGAGCTCATGGTTAATAAATCTTTAATACGCACTTTTTCTAAACCATTTGTTTTAAAATGAGGAACATAATTTCCCACTGGTTCTTCTATTGATTTTATTTTCCCTTCATCTAAAGCAATGCCAATTAATAAAGAGATCATACTTTTAGCAGCAGAAAAAGAACCACTTAAAGTAGTAGGTGTATATCCATCCCAATACTTTTCATAAATTAGTTTTCCATCTTGAATGACTAAAAAAGCATGTGTGTCGTTGGAGTCCATGATGGCCAAAAGTGAATCTGAGATAACCATTTTATTATAACTAGCGTCCAAGGGCCAATATTGAGGCTTACCCCCGCTTGGTACCAAACGCGTTGGATGGGTTTTATAATCATGTATAGTATGCACACCCCATGAGACAAAGTTTTTCAAGTGTGCAAACTGAGGGGTAAAAGATAGACCGCCTAATACAATTATGATTAGTACAAGGCCGATGGCAATTTTTTTTAGCATAGATAGAAAAAGTTTGGTTTATTTGCAATCTGCTTCTGTAGAAACACCAGTGTAAAACTAATTTAAATAAGTCTAATAAAATGTATTCAAGCGAATTTCAAGCAATAATTGACCGCCGTAGATCGAACCGAAGATTTGACCCCTTAGTGGAAGTACCGGATGAAGTCATTAAAAAAAGTTTAGAGCGTGCTATTCTTGCTCCTAATAGCAGCAATATGCAGCTATGGGAATTTTATTGGATTAAAAATGAGGAAGAAAGGAAAAAATACGAGGCCCTATGCTTAGGCCAGTCTGCTGCTAAAACAGCAAAACAAATTGTAGTTTTTGTAACTAGAAAAGATTTATGGCCTCAAAGAGCCAAGTGGAATTATGATAGATTAAAAGGGGGCATTAATGGAGAACCTTCAAAACTTCAGAAAAGAGGATTGGACTATTATGGTAAATTAATGCCACTTGCTTATCGTAGTGATATTTTCGGGGTTTTTGCTTTTGTAAGAAGATGTATTAGTTTTTTTATGGGCATTTCAAAACCATTTATTCGTTTTGGCGGAAAAGCCGATCAAAGAATTACCGTGCATAAATCCTGCGCCTTAGCAGCGCAAACATTTATGTTATCCATTGCTGCAGAAGGTTTTGAATCTTGCCCTATGGAAGGA
>JABMML010000288.1 GCA_013205585.1 Chitinophagaceae bacterium
GAACAAAGATTTATGCAATCCGGTGTGGATAGTGTGTATCATACTTTCACCTCTCGCGTGGCAAAAGGCCGTAAAAAAACTATTGAATATATAGACTCTATCGCACAAGGCCGCGTATGGATTGGTTCCGATGCAGTGAAAGTAGGACTCGTAGATAAAATTGGAAATTTAAATGATGCTCTTGCCACAGCTGCTAGAATGGCGAAATTAAAAGGCTATAGTACAAAGTCCTATCCTGAATCAAAATCATTTATTGAAGACATTATTAGTGGATACGAGGACAATATTAAAACTAAGGCTATCAAAGAAGAAATAGGAGAAGCGGAGTGGCAGGTTTTACAGCAAGTAAAAAAGGTCAAACAAATCATGGGTCAAACGCAAGCGCGATTGCCTATCTTTGAGGTGAATCATCCTTAGTTCTATGCGCCCATACAGTCAAATAACAGCCATGTTAGCCATTACAAAGGCTAGCCTGCGCTCTATTTTTAGAAGTCCTTCAGCGGTTATTTTTAGCATTGCCTTCCCACTTATTTTTATTTTAGTATTTGGCTTTCTAAGTAGTGGAGGCAGTATTAATGTGAATGTGGCCATGGATCCTAAGTCCGATACATTGAATCCTGTATATGCTTCCATTAAAAATATCCCTGGCTTTAAATTTTCAAAAGACGATACGACTAAAATTAAAAGTGAATTAGCTAAGGGGCGTTTGACAGCACTTATTTCTATTCAAAAAACAAATAATGTCAATGCGCCTTATGTTATTAATTTAACAAGTTCTGAAGCGGCGAATCCTCAAAATGTTCAATTGGTAAAATCTATACTAAATGCAGTCATCAGTAAATTGAATCAAGAAAATTTTACAGAAACGCCTACCATGGCGGTGGTGAATAATAATGTAGAGCAAGTGCCTGGGCGTATTTATAGAACCATCGATTTTGTTTTACCCGGCCAATTAGGTTTTTCTTTATTAAGTGCCGGTGTATTTGGTGTGGCCTTTTTGTTTTTTAATTTAAGACAACAATTGGTTTTAAAAAGATTTTACGCTACACCCATTAGAAGGCTGTATATAATTTTAGGGGAAGCCTTAAGTCGTGTACTTTTTCAATTAATTACGGCTGTTATTATTATAGGCATTGGTTATTTTGCTTTTAATTTTACTTTAGTGCATGGCTGGATAACCTTTGCTAGTATTATGGTACTAAGCTTTATTGCCCTAATATTATTTATGGGTTTTGGATTTATAGTAAGTGGAGTGGCTAAAAATGAAAGTAGTATTCCGCCCTTTGCCAACTTAATTACATTACCTCAGTTTTTATTAGCAGGCACCTTTTTCTCTATCGATAATTTCCCTACTTGGATGCAACCCTTTTGTAGGATATTACCCTTGACACATTTTAACAATGCGATGCGTAATATTTCATTTGAAGGAGCAAGCTTAATTTCGGTTTGGCCCGATATTTCATTTTTACTAATCTGGATTATTGTAGTGTATGCCATTGCTTTTAAAATATTTAAATGGGAATAATGAAGTATGTTAAACTAATTATTATAAGTGTTGTTTTTTTAAGTTTACTTGTATTGGGTATTTCGCTTTTATTTCCATCAAAAGTAATTGCTTCAAGAGCCATTGAAGTAAATACAAGCGCCGACAAAATTGCTTATTTCACTTCCGATCTAAGCCATTGGAACCAGTGGATGAGCGATTGGAAAGAAAATAAAGTATTATTGGAAAACAATACTGCACATATAGGTACACAAACTGTTCGTTTTATAGATAAGACCGCTACCAAAGTGAATTATGAATGGATAGCCACAGGCCAAAAACCTTATTTGGTAACATTTGAGTGGACACTTTTAAAAGACAGTACTTATGTAATTCATTGGTCCTTTGAACAAAATGTAAAATGGTATCCTTGGGAAAAATTTCAAACTTTATTAAATGATAAACTGCTGGGTGCTAAAATGGAAATTGAATTACAGCATTTGCAAGAAGCGATTAACTCGAAATAGTTATTGTAGGATAGTTTATATATTTAATTAGTAACATACATACATACTTACTCTCACTAATCTCGGTTCATTAGATACTCAATATTTCTTTTAATTCCTTTTAATTTGGATCTTAGTAATGGAGATTTTGAAAACCTTTCTTTAAATGTAGTTTCTTCAATTTGAAGCCAGTCCTGCTTGTTTAAAGTAAGTAAGCCATTGAGTGGCTTGAATGCCTCTTCGGTATGTGCTTTGCTAAATTTATTCCAAGGGCATACGTCCTGGCAAATATCACAACCAAAGGCCCAGTCATTATAATTTCTATTCGTATTAATTTCAGCTGCCTTTAATTCAATGGTAAAATAACTAATGCAATGGTTGGCTTCAATGGTTTTATTAGGTAAAATAGCTTGGGTAGGACAGGCGTCAATACATTGAGTGCAAGTGCCACAATAATCTTTTGATATAGGTTGGTCATATACCAAGGGAAGATCTACAATTAATGTAGCAATAAAAAAGAAAGAGCCTGCTTTGGTTTGAATTAAATTTCCATTTTTACCAATCCATCCAGCACCTGCTAACTTTGCCCATGTTCTTTCTAAAACAGGAGCAGAGTCTACAAACCCTCTTCCTTCAATGGGGCCTATTTTTTTTCTATAAATATCAAGTAATGTAAATAACTGTGTTCTAATGACTTCATGATAATCTTCTCCCCAAGCGTACTTTGCAATTTTAGCATCTTGCTTACTTGCTTCATTAATGGAATGTTCTTCAGGGTAATAATTTTTTAAAAAACTAATTACCGATTTTGCGCCAGGCACTAATTTTCTGGGATCAATTCTTAAATCAAAATTATTTTCCATGTAACCCATGTCTCCATGAAAACCTTTTTCAAGCCAGGCTTCTAAAATTTTTGCATCTTCAGGGAGTTCTTTGGCAGCAGCAATGCCACAAAAATCAAAGCCCATTTTAAGTGCTTCTGATTTAATGAATTCGGTATTTGAAAATTCGTTCAAAGCAATTCGTTCAATGTTTGTAAATTAAATTAAATTTAAACTATGTAAAAATAGCAGAAAACCTTGTCAAACCAGCTATTAAGATAACTTAAACTTTATATGCTCCTTTTTGTAATATTGGCTACTACTTGTATATTTGAAGGGTAGTATATACTTCACTATCTAAGAATAATGGCAAATCCCAAAAAAGCAGCAGTTGGTTTTATATTTATCACCGTTTTAATTGATATTATTGGATTTGGTATTATTATACCCGTATTGCCTCAATTATTACAGCAGTTATTGCATGTAACGGATCGAACGGATATTAGTACTATTTCAAAACCTGCTATATTTTTAACTTTAATATATGGGCTCATGCAATTTATTTTTGCGCCCATTTTAGGAAGTTTGAGTGATCGATATGGCCGCAGACCGGTATTACTTTTTTCCTTACTTGGTTTTGGTTTAGATTACATTTTTTTAGCTTTTGCGCCAACCATAGGGTGGTTATTTTTAGGAAGAATGATTTCAGGAATTACGGGAGCTAGTATCACCACTGCTACCGCCTATATGGCCGATATTAGTA
>JABMML010000289.1 GCA_013205585.1 Chitinophagaceae bacterium
AAATACTAAGCTTCCACTGATATCAGTTATTTTCACTAATGCATTTTCTACAAGTCCTCTAAAAGCAATGGGTCCATTATAATTGGGCGGTACCGGGTTAGGGAAAATTTTAATTTCATTTTGGCTAGCAGATGCTCCTGTAGCAAAACCTCTATAACTTACCATTTCATTAGTGGTATTAAAAAAAACTTCTCCGAACTTAGGATCAATTAGAATTTCTAAAATGGTATCGTTAGGAAGGGGACTATTATTTTTAGTGAAATGTTCAATGATTGAACTTCCGTCTGCACTTAAAAGCCAGGCTCCATTTTGAGTACCCACCCATTTTCTATTCGCTCCATCTACAGCAATACAGTTCACCGATTCTCTTTGCAATAATAATCCCAAAAATCCATTGGTATTTTTTATAGTAGGTAGGTAGGCATCACATATATCTTTACTAATATCTCCGCAATTCAAAATGCCAATACCATTATCGGTACCTACCCAAATAGAACCTGTATTGTCTAAAGCCAGACTTAAAACAGTATTACTTGGTAAATTTCCCGAAGACTTTGAAGTATTTAATTGTTTCCAACTTGCAGTACCAAAATATTTATTGGATTGATATACATATAGTCCTTGATTCGCAGGGCCTGCAATCCAAGCTTGCCCTTGGCTATTAACAACCATTTTCTTTAATCCATTTTTTAAATAATTGATGGGTAGCGGAATGCTTGTCCATTTATTATCTTGTTTTTGAACAAGTCCTTGCCCGTCTTGAAGTCCCCAAAAAATACCATCCTTTGAAAATTGTATTTGTGTATAATTTCCAGGTAATGTATTGGGGCTAACAGTTTCAATATTATTCGAACTTATATTGTAATGTAAAAGAGAAGCTGCAGAGGTAAACCACCAACTAGCATCTAGAGGGTCTATGCTTGCAGCAGTAAGTAGGGGTAAATTAACGCCGTTTAACTTGGTATAATTTTTCCAACCCACAGCACTATAGCTACTAAAGCCTCCTACCTTTTCTCCAAAAGGGGCTAATAAATAATCACCATTTACAAAACCAGCACCTCTTATTTTTTCAGCAGGGCCTCCTAAGTTTATATTTTTGGTCTCTGTATTTTTTATAATTAATCCATTAAGGCTATCGGCTATCCAAATTATGTTTTGGTCTATGGCCATATCTACTGGCATGGCTAAGAAAGTTTTATCCAGGATAGTAGAAACCGTATTATTCGTATTTAAATTTAATAAGCTTCCATTGGTACCATTCGATTGAATGACATACAAGCCCTCTTTATGCGCAAATGCGTTATTGATAATATCAATGCTTGTTTGGTAAATAGGAGTACTTATTGGCAATTGATATATATTTTTATTGCCTATGGCATAGACAGTTTTATTAAAACTGCTTAGTTTTTTAACATCTGTATTTCCATTTATTTTTTTCCACTGATTACTTATAATATAATTATTTTTCAAAGCTGTGCTAAATAATCCCTCTTCAGTTAAGGCGTACAAGCTATCAGCAGTGGTAATTGTTTGATAGGTGATAATGGCCTGTCTTGTATTATTGGCAAACCAAGTATCCTTTATTTCATGTTTGATTAAGTCCACTACCACAATGCCAAAATGGGTTGATATAAGTGCCCATGGACCCAATATTTGAATAGAATTTATTTTTTTATTTGCATATACTTTAGATAAATAAATATCGGCAATAGAGAAAATTTCATCTCCTTTAACTATGTCAATATTACTATTCTTATAAGCAATCATTAACTGCGACTGTATGGGGTCCCAAGCAATGGCAGCAATTTCTATGTCATGTAATCCATTTGACTTGCCTAGAAATTGAATATTATTTTTGTCATCAATACTAAATACTTGATTAGTCGTTGCGCCATACAAGTTATTTCCTTTAACTAAATGCTGTATGCTTTTATTATTATAATGCTCTCTCCATTGACCTAGAGGTCCTATGGGTGTTTGAGCAGCAGCTTGCAGATAAATGCTTAGCCAACATAAGCTCAAAAAACATTTCTTAAACATGTTTTTAGTTAAGTGAGGCATAAAGGGCATCTTGAATTTTAGCTCTTATGTTTGACTCGTTAAAAGCTTTATTGTCTCTAGTAGGATACACTCTATTGGATAGAAAAATAAATAATAATTCTTTTTCAGGATCGGCCCATACACAAGTGCCTGTAAAACCTGTATGGCCAAAAGTACTTGGAGAAGCGCTTAAACAAGGGTAGGGGTCTGCAGCAGTTGGATTATTTTTTTCAGGTTTATCAA
>JABMML010000290.1 GCA_013205585.1 Chitinophagaceae bacterium
ACATATGGTTACCAAGATTTTCCAAAAGGCACAGATGAAGCAAATGCTTTAAATAATTTATTAGAAGAAAATTCAAAAAATGGATTACAATTTATTGCAGATGCAGACGCAAGAGCAGCAGGCGGTATGCACCCCAATGCACATCTTTGGGACAACCAACCTGATGCGGTGGATGGCTTAATGCAAACTTTTGCTGTACGCAATAAAGCGATGCAACAATTTAGCGAAGATGCGGTGAAAGTGGGTACCCCACTTGCTCAACTAGAAGACATGCTTGTGCCGGTCTATAATTACCATCGATATCAATACGAAGCAGTTACAAAATTAATTGGAGGCGTCAATTATCAATATAGTGTTAGAGGTGACAAAAATCAAATTCAACCCACTATTTTACCCAATGCAATGCAGCAAAAAGCGTTAGATGCTGCCTTGGCATCTTTAGCACCTAGCTTCTTATCGATTCCAGAAAATGTTTTACAACTCATTCCTCCAAGACCACCAATGTACTATGGCGTAGGAGAATTATTTACAAAAAGAACTGGATTAAGTTTTGATGCTTTATCTCCAGCCGAAGCCTTGGTGGATTTTGAATTGTCTTTTTTATTCAATGCAGAAAGAGCCAATCGTTTAGTGCAAAATAAAGCTAGAGCTGGGAGTATGGGATGGGACAATGTACTAGATGCCATTTTAGATAAAACTTGGTATGCCCCAACTGTAGCTGGCTTAGCTGGATCCGTTCAATTACAAACGCAACAACAAACATTAAGCTGGCTGATTGGCATGAGCCAAAGTAGTGATGCTAATTTTGAAGTAAAAAGTATTTGTGCGAATAGATTAAATAAATTGAAGTCTAAATTAACTAGTTTATCCATCAGCAACCCAAAGCTTACAGCACATTATCAATATGCGATTAGCAGAATCAATGACCCTGAGAAAATCACGCTTCCTAAACCTATCGTTATTCCTCCAGGTGCGCCGATTGGATGTGATGTAGATTAAGAAAAAATCATTAGAGTAGAAATAACTAAAAAGTCCCCGCGATTTTCGCGGGGACTTTTTTAATATCATTAGAGTATAATTAATATGGGCCTTAAATTCTTTAAAGGCCCATATTAATTATATGAACATTCTTATAGGTTCTTCTAAATAGCTTTTTAAAGTTTGTAAGAAAGCCGATCCAGTTGCACCATCCACCACTCTATGGTCACAACTTAAGGTTACATTCATCACATTACCTGGTGCTATTTGACCATTCTTTACCACAGGCTCTTGTGCAATACCACCTACTGCTAGTATACAAGCATCTGGCGGATTAATAATAGCCGTAAATGAATCTATACCAAACATACCTAAATTAGAAATGGTGAAAGTGCTTCCTTCCCAATCTGAAGGTTGTAGTTTTTTATCTTTTGCTTTTTTAGCAAACTCTTTTACAGATACACTTATTTCATCCAAAGAAAGTCCGTCTGCAAAACGAAGTACAGGAACTAATAGTCCTTCGTCAACAGCTACGGCAATTCCAATATTCACGTGATGATTTTCACGAATGACATCGCCTAACCAACTACTATTTACTTTAGGATGTTGTTTTAAAGAAAGGGCTACTGCTTTAACTATAAAATCGTTGAAGCTAATTTTAACAGGTGCTGTTTCATTCACTACTGTTCTAGCGGCAATAGTAGCATCCATATTAATTTTCATGGTTAAATAAAAATGCGGTGCTGTAAATAAACTTTCGCTTAAGCGTTTTGCAATAGTTTTACGCATTTGAGAAACGGGCGTATCTACAAAACTTACTTGACCCACAAAATTTGTATTTCTTGGAGCTGCTGCTTTTGCAACACTTGAAATATTACTTGGCTTATAATTTTCTAAATCTGTTCTTGTTATTCTTCCATGTTCGCCAGTGCCTTGCACATATTTTAAATCGATGCCTTTTTCTTTAGCAATTTTCTTAGCTAAGGGTGATGCAAATATTCTTCCTTCATTTACTACTGTAGCTGCTGGAGTTGATGTAGCAGGAACTAAAGCTATTGCAGCTGGCGCAGAAGCTGGCGCAGGCGCAGCAGTCGTTGCTTTTGGCACTTCTGTACTAGAAGACGCTTTGATAGATTTTACAATACTATCAATATCTAAACCAGGCGCACCAATAATACATAACAACTGATTCACTACTATTTTTTCACCCACTTGTGCTCCTTGGTATAATAAAATGCCATCTTTATAAGATTCTAATTCCATGGTGGCTTTATCCGTTTCGATATCCGCCAACACTTCTCCTTTAGCAACTTTATCGCCTACTTTTTTATGCCAAGCTGCAATCACACCTTCTGTCATCGTATCACTTAATCTTGGCATTAATACGACTTCTTCCATAGTACTTGCATCTATATTATTGTTAGCACTAGTGGTTGAACTAGCAGCAGAGGAAGTAGAAGCAGCTGCTGTTGCTGTAATAGCTGTTGGCGCAGTCGCAACAGACGAAGCGCCATTTGTATTCGCTGCAATAAGTGCAGTAATATCTTCTCCTTGTTTTCCAAATATGGCTAATAAATCATTCACTTGTAATTTGCCTCCACGAGGAGTGCCAATATGCAATAAAATACCATCCTGATAGCTCTCCAATTCCATGGTGGCTTTATCCGTTTCTATTTCGGCTAATAAGTCTCCTTTTTTAACGGTATCCCCCACTTTTTTATGCCAAGCAGCCACCACACCTTCTGTCATGGTATCACTTAAACGGGGCATTAATATTGCTTCAGCCATAGGTAAAAGGATGTTTTGTAATTAGTCGTGAAATTACATCAAAAATGTTTTTTTTCCCAGCAGAAAAAGCAATTTTATAGCAAAATGAGGGTAAAAACAGGGCTATTTAAGTAAAAGCCTAGGTTCTATTGACCCTGTGCCAAACTATAAGCTTTTTTATCGGCCCACATATTCAATATTTCTAAAGAACATATCTTAAAGTTCACTGCTAAGGCACGATATAAATCAATGACATCATCTTGAGAAAGTGGAGATTCGTTCACTGTTTCAAAACGACAATAATACTGATTAATTAAGTTGGTAAATACCGAACCCGATGGCCAAACCTGTGTTCCTCTATTGGTAATAGTTACCAACTTTAAAGTGGCAGTGGTATGCAATAAACATTTATCTGCGATAGCTTGAGGTTGTTCTGCACTTTCAATAAAGAAATCGACACCTACAATTTTATGATGATCATTTAAATCGCTTTGTAACATAGGATTGCTTTCTAATTTAAAATTAGTAGGCGTTACATAAAAATTAGCTAAACTAGGTTTTGGATGATGACTTGGTAGCTTTCCAAAATTTTGAATGACTACTTGCGCAAATTGCGTTGTCGTTAAGGAAGGTATAGCACGGTCTCCAAAATCACCTGTATGCACACCCGATTCTAAAGTATACAATAAAGCATTTTCAATGGTCACCGCTTGTTCCATTAAACCTAAATGATGCAACATGCCTAAGCCACTTAATAATAATGCAGTAGGGTTGGCAATATTTTTTCCAGCAATATCTGGAGCCGTTCCATGTACTGCTTCAAATATAGAAATATGATCTCCAATATTAGCAGAAGGTGCAAAACCAAGCCCACCCACTAATCCAGCACATAAGTCACTTACAATATCTCCTTGTAAATTAGTTAATACCACTACATCAAATAAATCTGGACGACTTACTAATTTCATACAAAGATCATCCACAATTACATCGTCTGCTTTTAACTCAGGATATTCTTTAGCTACTTCTTTAAATACTTCTAAAAACAAACCATCCGTTAATTTCATGATGTTTGCTTTATGTCCGCAAGTAATACGCTTAGCTCCTTTTTTCTTAGCCATTTCAAATGCGTACCGAATAACTTGCATGCTACCTGGACGCGTAATAAAACGACGACCCAAGGCCACATCCTGCGTTAACATATGTTCAATACCTCCATAGGTATCTTCAATATTTTCTCTTACGATGGTAATATCAATAGGAATGCCTGCTTTACTAAAAACAGTATCTACACCACTTAATGTTTGAAAAGTTCTTTTATTCGCATAAGTGTTCCAAGTTTTACGAGCAGTTACATTTACACTTTTCACTCCCTTACCTTTGGGCGTTTCCATCGGCCCTTTAAAAAGAATGCCTAATGCTTCAATAGTGTCCTTTGCCTCGGCGGTCATACCATTGCTAAAACCTTTGTCAAAAACCCATTTTCCCATATCCACGAAATCGAACTCAAGAGGCACTTTGGCTGCATTAAACACTTCAATTACGGCGTCCATAATCTCTGGCCCGATTCCATCTCCCTTAGCTACTGCGATCTTCATTTTGACTAATTTTTTAAGATTTTTACCACATTACCTAATACGTAATGCATTAGTTTTCGCAAAGTTACGCGACTTAGGGGGTCTAATAAAAAAATAGAGGGGTTTTTTATATAAACAGCGTAAATATTTGCTACTTTTATCCCGCAGTATTCTCTGTAAAAGCACTTATTGACGTTAATTCTTATGGTCTCTAAAATTTCAGAAGGCATAGAGGTGAGTATCGAGACTTTTTACCAAAAAGACTATAGCAATCCATTGCAAAATGAATATATGTTTGCTTACAGAATTACCATTGAAAATCACAACTCTTTCCCCGTTAAATTATTAAAACGTTATTGGGAAGTATTTGATAGCAATAGCGAACACCGCATTGTAGAAGGCGAAGGTGTGGTAGGTGTGCAACCCTTAATTATGCCAGGTAAACATTATCAGTATGTAAGTGGCTGTCACTTAAAAAGTGAATTAGGTAAAATGCAAGGTTACTATACCATGGAGAATATTGAAACCAAGGATTTAATCAATGTCAATATTCCAGCCTTTAAAATGGCTGCACCTGTTAAATTAAACTAAGCCTACCTTTGGCCCATGAAAATTTGTATCGCCCAACAAAATTATCAGATTGGTAATTTTGAACAGAACACCCAACAAATGCTTTCAGCTATTGAAGCAGCCAAAAAGCAAGGGGCCGATTTAATTTTATTTAGTGAGATGAGTGTTTGCGGCTACCCTGCCAGAGATTTCGTAGAGTTCAATGATTTCATTACTAAATGTTACGCTCAAGTAGCTATTATTCAAGAAGCAGCTGATACCATTGGGGTTTTAATTGGTAGCCCTGCCCGCAACCCTAATAAAAAAGGAAAAGATTTATTCAACGCTGCATTTTTCCTGTACGATAAAAAAATAATTGCAGAGATTCATAAAACATTATTACCCACTTATGATGTTTTTGATGAGAATAGATATTTCGAAGCTGCAGATGATTGGAAAGTCGTTCCCTTTAAAGGAAAAAAATTAGCCATTACTATTTGTGAAGATATTTGGAACTTAGGCGATAATCCACTTTACCGAATTTGTCCAATGGATAAAATGATGGATCAATCTCCAGATATTTTATTAAACCTAAGTGCTTCCCCTTTTGATTACACCCATGACGAAGATAGAAAAGCAACCATTAAGGCGAATGTATTAAAATATAAAATTCCTTTATTTTATTGCAATGCAGTAGGAAGTCAAACTGAGATTGTATTTGATGGAGGTTCTTTTGCTTTTGATAAACAGGCGAATCTTTGTGGCGCACTGCCTATGTTTGAATCTGCCATGGAAATTTTTGAATGTACAGAAGATGGTATGATTAATGCACCTATTATTGAACCTGCTGCAAGAGTACCCAATAAAGAATTAAATCCGCTTACCTTAGAGCCTGCATTAAATATTGATCAAGTATATAAGGCTTTGGTATTGGGTGTGAAAGATTACTTTACTAAAATGGGTTTTACAAAAGCCATCATAGGTTCTTCTGGTGGAATTGATTCAGCAGTCACCTTAGTCATTGCTTGCGAAGCCTTAGGTGCTGAAAATGTAAGGGCTATTTTAATGCCCTCCCCTTATTCTACTAGTCATTCAGTAGACGACGCTATAGCCTTAAGCAAAAATTTACAAAACCCTTACGATACCATTGCCATTAAAGATGTGTATGAAAGTTTTTTAGATACTTTAAAACCATTATTCAAAGACCTACCTTTTTCTTTAGCAGAAGAAAATATACAAAGCAGATCGAGGGGTAATATTTTAATGGCTATTGCTAATAAATTTGGTTATGTATTATTAAATACTTCTAATAAAAGTGAGCTTGCCACCGGTTATGGTACTTTATATGGTGATATGGCAGGTGGCTTAGGCGTATTAGGTGATTGCTATAAAATGCAGGTCTATGAATTAGCTAAATATATTAATCGTCATAAAGAAATTATTCCTGTTCATATTATTACTAAGGCGCCTAGTGCTGAACTAAGGCCCGACCAAAAAGACAGTGATAGTTTACCTGCTTATGAAATTTTAGATCAAATACTTTTTCAATATATTGAAAAAAGAGCCGATCCTGCAAGCATCAAGGCCCTCGGTTTTGATAATGTACTAGTAGATAAGACTTTGAAAATGGTGAATACCAACGAATATAAAAGAAATCAATTCTGTCCTATTATTCGTATTTCTCCTAAAGCCTTCGGCGTTGGAAGACGCGTTCCCATTGTGGCTAAGTATTTAAATTAGCGGTTGATTGTACTTATAAATTTTAATTAATTTTTTTGATTATGAAAAAAATATTCATTCTACTACTAGCATGTCTTATTATAACTATGCCCTTATGGTTAATGGCGCAAAACAAAAAAGAAATTTTACCAGGTGCTTATCAAAGTGAAATGTATATTCCTTTATTATTAAATAAAAGAGTAGGTGTATTTACCAACCATACAGCCATCGTCAATAAAAAACATTTAATTGATACCTTATTAATGCAAGGAATACATATTCAAAAAATATTTACACCAGAACATGGCTTAAGAGGCACCGCCGATGCGGGTGAAGAAACCAAGGATGGCAATGACCCAAAATCGGGTATTAAAATTGTATCTCTTTATGGTAAAAAATACGGACCCGATGCAGCAGACTTAGAAGATATTGATATACTCGTTTTTGATATTCAAGATGTGGGTACTCGTTTTTATACTTATATTTCTTCTTTGCAATATTTTATGGAGGCCGCTAAAGAAAATAATAAACCCCTTATTATTTTAGATAGGCCCAACCCGAATGGGCATTATGTAGACGGGCCTGTTTTAGAAAAGGCCTTCTCTAGCTTTGTAGGAAAGAATTCAGTACCCATTGTATATGGTATGACCATTGGTGAATATGCCACCATGCTCAATGCAGAGAAGTGGTTGAAAATAAATACAAATAAAAACTGGTCTCTTACTATTATCCCTTGCAAAAACTATGACCACCTTTCTATGTATACAATTAATATGGCGCCTTCTCCTAATTTGCCCGACATGCAATCCATTTATTGGTATCCCAGTACTTGTTTAGTAGAAGGTACCATACTAAGTGAAGGCAGGGGCACTGAACATGCATTTGCCTATATTGGCCATCCACTAAATACATATAAAGATTTTTCTTTTACCCCTATTTCTAGAGTCGGTGCGACCCAACCCAAATTAAAAGACCAATTATGTTATGGATGGGATTTAACAAAAACAAAGCCACCACCTACTAGTATAGATATTGAATTATTTATAGAAATGTATAAAGCCTACCCAGAAAAAGATTCTTTTTTTATTCACACAACAGGCAATACCCCGCGCGATTATTATTTTAATAAATTAGCAGGTAATAGTTCATTAATGGAACAAATTCAGTCTGGCGTATCCGCTACTGCTATAAGAGCTAGCTGGCAAAAAGACCTTATCAATTTTAAAATGATTAGAAAGAAATATTTATTATATAAAGATTTTGAATAAAAAAAGGTCCTCTATAATTCGGAGGACCTTTTTTTTATGCGTATTTTTTAAGTTAAGAACTATTTAAAAATATTTCTTACAATGGAAAACTATTAATTTCCAATAATGGGTATCATTAATTTGTATACCGCTTCATTTAAAGTTTTCACACCTTCTTTTTTAAGCGTTTCGTACTTTTTCAGTTGCTCATCCACTTGCGCTTTTAAATCTATATAGGTTTCTTTTACTTGTTTAGTGGGTGCTACATAGCCTGAGGCTGCAGATTCAAATACACCAGCTAACTTATCATCTAAACGAATAGGGAAGTTTAAAACGTCTTGCCCACTCTTCGCCTTTGTTTGGTGTAAGGCTTCTTCAATAGTTTTAAGACTTGCTAATAAAGATTCACTTTGCTTCTGGAAACTAGAATCCTTGGTTTTCTTTTGCAAGACTTGCACTTGTGTGCGAATTTCTTTAATGCCTTTTAAAGCTTTCATAACGGTATTAAAACTAGCAGCTACTTCTAATAAGAATTGCTCCTGTGCTTTTAAATCGGCATTAGAAACTTTATAATTAGGATCGGCAATCAATTCAAAAGGATAAACAACAGAGTCTTTATCAATACTTACTTTAGCATAGTAGTTACCAGGTGCTGCCAATACTGGACTTGTTGAACCATTCCATAATATTAAATCTTCCGAAGGCTTCTCTATTTCTTTATGGTATAAGTTCCAATTAAATTGTTGTAATCCACTTTCAACAACAATACCCGATTTATCCTTGCCCGTTTCTTTTGAACTAAAATGTCTAACTAATTTTTTATTCTCATCTAAGATATCAATTTGAACAGTGGTGCTATCGTTCGCATCCTTTAACCAGTAATTAATAACCGCACCTTTTGGAGGGTTAACGCCCACATTGGCTGGCATACCCATTCTTGCACCACGATTACGACGCCCTCCCATTTGAGGCGGCACACGATAAGCATTCGCCACTGCAAATACCTTTGATGCATTTACATTACTTGCTTGATAATTTTCAATAAAAGATAAATCATCTAAAATATAAATACTACGCCCTTGTGTACCTACAATTAAATTATTATCTCTAATTAATAAATCGGTAATAGGTGTTACGGGTAAATTTAATTGCAATTGCTCCCAAGATTTTCCATCATTCATAGAAACGTACAAGCCATATTCAGTACCTGCAAATAAAACGCCTGCTTTTCTTGGACTTGCTACAATAGCTCTTGTGAAATGCATAGGGTTAATGCCACTCGTAATTTTTTCCCAAGTTTCGCCATAGTCATGCGTTATATATAAATAAGGAGTGAAATCGTCTAACTTATAACGCGTTCCTGCAAAATAAGCAGTCCCTTTTCTAATTGGATCTATTTCTACTCTATTCCACATCATCCATGCTGGGATATCCTTAGGCGTTACATTTTTCCAATTGGCGCCACCATCTTTACTTACATTAATGATACCATCATCACTACCTGTCCATAATAAGTCTTTCTCTAATGGAGATTCTGCTGCAGTAAATATGGTACAATAATATTCTACACTGGTATTGTCTTGTGTAATAGGTCCGCCTGAACTTTTTTGACGGCTTTTATCATTGGTAGTTAAGTCTGGTGATAACATATTCCAACTTGCTCCTTCATTTTCAGTGGCAAATAAATGATTACCTGCCGTGTATAATTTTTTAGGGTTATGTGGGGAAAAGAAAATAGGATGATTCCATTGGAAACGATATTTCATGGCTTCCGCACCAGCACCCATTGGATTATCAGGCCAAACATTGATCACACGGTTCTCACCTGTTTTGTGATCATATCTTGTAATTAACCCACCATAAGAACCACCATATACAATATCACTATTGGTTGGATCGGCAACAATAT
Organism: Chitinophagaceae bacterium; assembly: GCA_013205585.1. Lineage (GTDB taxonomy): Bacteria > Bacteroidota > Bacteroidia > Chitinophagales > Chitinophagaceae > Sediminibacterium. The sequence goes on from JABMML010000290.1 coordinate 9,747, forward strand.
AACCACTCTCACCACCGGCCGTAACATCAAAATCACTTTCGCCAATATAAGCACCATAAGTACTTGATAAAATTCTAAAAGCAGAATTGTCTTGTTGTGCACCTAAGACTCTATAAGGAAAATGATTGTCTGTACTTAAACGGTAAACTTGCACAGTAGGTTGGTTCATGACAGTACTCCAATTTTTCGCGCCATCTAAACTTACTTGCGCGCCACCATCATCAGCCACAACCATGCGCTTACCATTTTTTGGATCAATCCATAAATCATGATGATCACCATGCGGTGTTCTTCCTGCAACAAATGTTTTACCTCCGTCACTAGACATCATAAAGTTCACATTAGGGCAGTAAATTTTATTTTCATCTGTAGGATCAATAAATATTTTGGTATAATACCAAGCTCTTTGACGAATATTATTATCACTGTTTACTAATTCCCAAGTCTTACCTGCATTTTCAGATACATATAAACCGCCATCTTTATTTTCAATTAAAGCATATAATTTATCGGAATTAGATTTAGCGACAGCAATGCCGGTGATACCCCATACTCCTTTTGGAAAACCTTTATTGGTTTTAATGGATGTCCAAGTATCTCCACCATCTGTACTTTTAAATAAACCAGAACCAGTTCCACCACTTTCTAAGCTATAAGGTGTTCGCATTAATTGCCAAGTACCTGCATATAAAATTTCAGGATTACTAGGGTCAATGACTAAATCACTTGCCCCAGTTTGCTCATTGACATACAATACTTTTTTCCAGTTTTGTCCACCATCGGTACTTTTAAAAACACCTCTTGTTTCGTTAGGTCCAAATAAATGTCCCATTGCTGCTACCCAAATAATATCTGGATTTTTTGGATGCACTATAATTCTTACAATATGTCTAGCTTCTTTTAAGCCCATATTTTTCCAAGTCTTTCCATCGTCTGTCGACTTCCACATACCACCCAAACCCTCACTCACATTACCTCTCATGCTATTCTCCCCTTCTCCCACATACACAATTGATTCATTCGTAGGTGTAATGGCAATAGCACCCATACTACCTCCAAAAAATCCGTCAGAAATGTTTTTCCAATTACTACCTGCATCTGTGGTTTTCCAAACACCGCCACCACTAGCTCCCATATAAAATGTATTGACATCGGTATAAGAACCCACCGCTGCCGCAGCTCTTCCGCCTCTGAAGGGACCTATGAGTCTAAAATTTTGCGCTTTGACAATTGCGTCCTCAGACAAACTATTGGTTGCAAGAGGCGCTACTGTTTTTTTCTTCTGCGCTACTAAGTTAGTAGACACCATCAAAGAACATAGCGAGAGGATCATTAATAAAAACTTTTTCATACTACTTATTTTTTATAATTATTTAATTGACTCATAATCTTTAAACTTTTTAATAGGAGTGGCTTCTACTAATTTTCTAAAATCAGCCCAATCCTTTGTAAAAAATTCATTTGCTTTTGCAATAACAGTTTGAATGGCTATTTCTGCCTCTTGTAATTTTCTATCTTCTTGCTCACCTGGCATGGTATTTTTACCTCCAATTAGCATAGAAGCGTCTCTGATGATGGAGATAGGCGTAATTACATCTACTGTACCATAGCCTTGCTTTTCTTGCTTTTTACCAAAAATAAATTCACGCAATTCTTTAGCAGTTGTAGTAATTTTTTTATGCGCTTTATTCAAAGTATCAACGCCCTTGTCTTTTTTATCCTTCCATTCTGCTTTTAAATCAAGTAATAAAGCATCTACTTCATCTAATTGATCCATTGCACTATTAAATTTATCAGCACTGGGTTGATGTTTTGCCATTAATTCATCTTGCTTTTTCACCACCAAGGTTCTATCTGCCAAGCGGTCATCTGCTTTCACTTCAATCCACATAGAATCTTTTTGCTTATTAGCAGTTACTACTACCTTATATTTTCCAGCTAATACTGCACGTCCTCTGTATTCTCTTTCTTCTTCTGGATCCGCAGGCGCTTCTTCCATCATTCTTCTACGGCCTCCGCCACCACCAACTTTAGACATACCCGCTGCACGTTTTCCTTTTTGCTCAAAGCCCCAGTATTGTCTATTGAAACCAGAATCCACTTTGAAGGTCAAGTTTCTAATCACTGAATCCTGTGCGTCTTTAATTTGCACTTTTACTTTTTTAACAGTGTCCATTAAATACACAGTGAAAGGATATCCCGATGGACGATTCTCTGCATCATACATACCCCATGTGCTCCACTCATAAGATGAGTTTTTATAAGAAGCATTGATAACTGCATTTGGTGCAGATACAAAAAAGTTATTTGCCATGCCTTTATTATGTGCCAATTTACGAAGTGGTTTAATATCGTCTAATACCCATAATGCACGACCAAAAGTAGCGATGGCTAAATCGGCCTCTCTTTCTTGAATCGCAAAATCATAAGTAGAAACAGATGGGTAGCCATTTTTCCATTGTTGGAAAGTTTCCGCATTGTCTAAACTTACATACATGCCTTGCTCTGTACCTACAAAAAATAAATTCGGTTCCACAATGTCTTGAATAACGGTTAAGGCATAGCCTGTAACTTTAGCAGCAGTTACTATATTAGTCCAAGTTTTTCCAAAATCGGTAGATCTAAATACATAAGGAGCAAAATCTCCTTGTCTATAATTATTAGCTACTACAAATACTTCATTGGCATTATAAGTAGATGCTCTTACTTGAGGTATCCAGGCACCTTTAGGAAGGCCTGTAATATTGGCTGTTAAATTTGTCCAAGTAGCACCTCCGTTAGTTGTCATTTGAACATTACCATCATCGGTACCTATCCAGATTAAATCTTTTTGGATGGTGGAAGGAGCGATTGCTAAAATAGTACAATGATTTTCTGCACCTGTGATATCAACACTTAAACCCCCATTGGTAGTTTGATCAATTTTTGCGCTATCATTGGTAGTTAAATCGGTAGAAATAACTTTCCAAGCTGCTCCTTTATTGGTACTCTTATGTAAAAATTGAGAACCATAATACACAGTTTTTTTATCAAATGGATCTTGAGCAATTGCAGCATTCCAGTTAAAACGTAAAAGTGTTTTCGCATCTGGTGCTGGGGGTTGTATATAAGATGATTCACCTGTTATAGTATTGTATCTCCCAACAGAACCGCCTTGGCTCATGGCATATACCCAATTAGCATCTTCCGGATCTGGCACTACATCAAATCCATCTCCGCCCCATAAATTATCCCAATAGAAATTCTTAATGCCTCCTTGAATATAAGTATAAGCAGGGCCTCTCCAAGAACCATTGTCTTGCATACCACCCATTACATGATAAGGTGTTTCATTGTCAACATTAATATGATAAAACTGACCAATGGGAAGTTTCTCATCAAACATCCAAGTCTTACCACCGTCTCTTGTAATACCAATTCCACCATCATTACCATCTACCATAAATTTATTATCGGTAGGATGAATCCAAAACGCATGATGGTCTGGATGAATACCACTATAAGGAATAATGGTTTCGAAATTTTTTCCGCCATCAATACTTTTCACCACCGTTTGACTAATGTACCAAAGTGTATTTTCATTTAAAGGATCACAAATAATATCTTGGAAATAAAACGGACGATTATCAACAATTGATTTTTGTGCATTCACTAAAATGAAATTATAACCACCGTCATCACTTCTATATAAACCACTCTTAGTAGATTCTACTAAGGCATATACTCTATTAGGATTTGACTTACTAATAGTAATACCTACACGACCTAAATTACCTTCAGGTAGTCCATTTTCTTTTCCCAATTTGGTGAAATTTTTTCCACCATCAATAGTCATATAAATTCCACTTCCCTTTCCACCACTTTCTAAATGATAAGGATTACGGTAATGATGCCACATGGCTACGAATAATTTATTCGGATTTTTTGGATCCATAATCATATCACCAGGACCAGAAGTATCATTGGTAAATAAAATTTGATTCCAGGTATCACCACCATCGGTTGTTTTATAAACGCCTCTGTTTTTGCTTTGACCATAAGGATTTCCAATCGCACCTGCATAAACTGTATTAGGATTGGTTGGATCGATGATAACACGGTGAATATTTCTTGTTTGCTCCAAGCCCATTCTTTTCCAGGTCTTACCAGCATCTAATGTTTTATAAATACCTTCTCCAATACTTATTGAATTTCTTGGATTACCTTCTCCTGTGGCGGCCCAAACCACACTTGGATTAGATTGTTGAATAGCAACGGCCCCAATATTTAAAATAGGTTGCTCATCAAAAACGGGTGTCCAACTCACCCCACTATTATTTGTTTTCCAAACACCTCCTGAGGCAGCACCAATCCAAATATTATTTGGATTCGCTACTTCCACATCAATAGAAGTCACACGACCACTCATTGAGGCTGGACCCACATTACGTGGTTTCCAATTTTTAAATACTTTATTAATGTCCACTTTTGTTTCAGTGGCGGCTACTACAGGCGCTGTTTTTTTTGCCTTCTGAGCAGATAAATTAGTCATTGACAAAATAGATGCCAAAACGATAGACCCAAGAATAGATATACGCATAATTATAGGTTTACTTATTTTGAAATAAATAGAATACCTAAGCTATTATATTTTAGGCAAAAAATGAAGAAAAAATCCAAGAAAAGGTGCAGCTTTTGATGTATGGTAAGATAGATAGAGGTCCCAAACCTGCAAAGGTTTGAAAAATCATTAGAGGGAAAGAATGTAAATCCTAAATTTCTACTAGGATTTACATTCTTTCAATGATTCCGGCAATACCCTGACCCCCGCCCACGCAGGCAGTCACAATGCCATATTTCTTATGGAGACGCTCTAAATCGTTCAAAATTTGCACGGTTAATTTGCTACCGGTGCAACCCAAAGGATGGCCCAAGGCAATGGCGCCACCATTGATATTGACTTTATTTGTATCTAAGTTAAGGGTTCTAATAACCGCTAAAGACTGAGAAGCAAAGGCTTCGTTTAATTCAAATAAATCAATTTGGTCCAGTGTCATGCCGGCTTGTTTAAGCACTTTTGGAACAGCCTCAATAGGACCAATGCCCATAATTCTTGGGTGCACTCCAGCAGAGGCGCAGTTCACTAAACGACCAATAGGTTTTAAACCCAAGGAGTTCATTAATTTTTCACTCATCACCATTACAAAACTAGAACCATCGCTTGTTTGAGAGGAGTTACCTGCAGTTACAGAACCTTTTAGGGCAAAAGCGGGTTTTAATTTAGCCAAGGCTTCAATGGTAGTATCTGCTCTTACGCCTTCATCTGTATCTACTATATAACTACGCGTGGCTCTTTTATTTTTTTCATTGATATAGGTTTCATGTATTTCAATAGGTAAGATTCCTTTTTTGAAATAACCATTATCAATAGCTTGTTTTGCTTTTTGATGAGATGCTAGTGCAAACGCGTCTTGATCTTCTCTTGAAATTTTATATTCATTGGCTACTGCTTCTGCAGTTAAGCCCATCGATAAATAATAATCTGGTTCATCCACTGTAATAGAATACGCTGGAACTGTCTTCCAGCCTGCGGTTGGGACCATCGACATCGATTCTGTTCCACCTGCAATAATACAATCCGCCATCCCTGTTCTAATTTTTGCGGTAGCCATGGCAATACTTTCTAAACCACTTGCACAATATCTATTAATAGTTATACCTGGTACTTCAATGCCTAAAGCTTTCGCTGCAATTATTCTTCCAAACTGTAATCCTTGTTCTGCTTCAGGAACTGCATTGCCCACAATTACATCATCCACTAATTTTGGATCCACAGCAGGTAAAGTTTTCATTAAGCCCTTGATGACTTCAATGGCTAATTCATCGGAACGCATGAACCTGAAACCACCCTTTTTACTTTTTGTAACAGCTGTTCTAAAACCTGCAACGATATACGCTTCTTGCATAAAATATTAATTTTAACGCCCTAAATGTAGTCATTTTTGTAAAAAGTTGTTTATGCAACTAAATATTTCACCGTAAATTTGTGGTATGCTATATTCATTGCTACGAAACAGCTTATTTCTGCTCCCTCCCGAAACTGCACATCATCTTAGTATGGGCGGTTTGCAACTGGCTCATTCCCTCCCTTTTGTAAAAAACCAATTAGCCAAACAATTCCAATACAATGCATCCGATTTATCTAAAACTTGCTTTGGTATTCAATTTCCCAACCCTGTAGGATTAGGCGCAGGCTTTGATAAAAATGCCGCTTATTTAGATGAGTTAGAAATGCTGGGTTTTGGATTTGTTGAAATTGGGACGGTGACGCCTAAGCCACAAGCAGGAAATGCCCAACCTCGTTTATTTAGAATACCCGATCAGAAAGCATTAATTAATAGAATGGGTTTTAACAACGATGGAGTGGAAGTCATTGCAAAAAGATTAAAAGCAAGAAAAGCTACTACTCAATCCAATTTAATTATTGGCGGGAATATTGGAAAAAATAAAGTCACTGAAAACCAAGATGCTTGGAAAGATTATTGCACCAACTTTATAGGCCTTGAAGAAGTGGTAGATTATTTTGTGGTGAATGTAAGTTCTCCCAACACACCTGGACTGCGCGAACTTCAAGAAAAAGAATCTTTAAGAAAAATATTTGCAGAGTTGCAAAATTTAAATAAAAATAATAAACCTATTCTATTAAAAATTGCACCCGATTTAGAAATAAGTGCCTTGGATGATATCATTGCATTGTCTTCGGAAGTAAAAATAGATGGACTGGTAGCCACCAATACTACCATTGATCGTAGCTTACTCAATACAATGAATCAAGAGAAAGGAAAAAAAATGGGAGCAGGTGGATTAAGTGGCCAACCATTGCTGAGCAAATCAAATGAAGTATTGGACTATTTATACAAAGGCATTGGTGACCGATTGCCTATTATTGCAAGTGGTGGTATATTCACAGGAGCCGATGCCGAGTCAAAAATAAATGCAGGCGCTTCCTTGCTTCAAATATGGACAGGATTTATTTACGAAGGCCCCATGATTGTAAAAAATATCTGTCAACACCTAAGCGCCCATAAATAATTATGATTACCATCCAAGATTTTTGCTTTAGCCCTTTTCAAGAAAATACTTATGTTTTATATAATGAGTTTAAAGAAGCCGTAATTATTGATCCGGGTTGTTATACGCGTATTGAAGAAAAAATGTTGACTGATTTTATTCGTAAAGAAAATTTAAAGCCCAGCTTATTATTAAATACACATTGTCATTTAGACCATGTCTTTGGTAATAATTATGTGAGTGAAACCTATGGATTGACTGCGCATATTCATCCTAATGAACAAATTGTTTTAGACCGACTGCCGGAAGCCGCCGCAAAATGGGGCGTTCCGACTGAAGCCTACAAAGGACCCGTTCAATATATACAAGAAGGTGAAATTATCTCATTGGGTAAAGACAGTTTTAAAGTATTACTTACTCCAGGACATTCTCCAGGAAGTGTTTGTTTTTATCACGCCGAACAAGATTTTATAATTGGTGGAGACCTTATTTTTAAAGATGGTGTGGGTCGAACCGACTTACCCGGTGCCAACCCCTTGGACTTAATTAAAAGTATTCGTGAACAAATATTTCCTTTACCAGACAGCCTTAGCATTTACTCAGGCCATGGACCAGTCACTACTTGGGGCAGAGAAAAAGAGCATAACCCTTATATTCAACATATTCGTAATAAATCTTAACCTATAAATAGTGTTTAGTTAACAATTTGATAATGTAGACTCACTTCATAGATCTGCTATTTAAAGGGTAATTTCGCAGTAATAATTATGGAAGCACCTATAAAAATATTGATTGCAGACGACGAACCTGATATTATTGAAATCATTAGCTTTCATTTAAATAAATTAGGCTACGAAGTAGCCACTGCTAAAGATGGAACTGAGGCCATTGAAAAAGCAAATTCATTTGCACCAGACTGTATTATATTAGATGTGATGATGCCCAAAAGAACTGGCTTTGAAGTTTGTGAATATTTAAGAACGCAGAAACAATTTGACAAAACACTTATAGTATTACTTACTGCCTTAAACGATGAGGAATCACATATTAAAGGATTAGAATTAGGGGGAGATGATTTTATTAGTAAACCTATTAGCCCCAAGGTATTAGTAAGTAGAATTACGGCTCTATTTAGAAGATTACAACCTACTGAATCTGATAAAAAAGTAATTACAATTAATGATTTATTGATTGATATTACACAATACAAAACAGTCTTAAAAGGCGTCACCCATGTGCTTGCCAAAAAAGAATTTGAATTATTATACTTACTAGCAGCTCAAGCAGGTCGCGTTTTTTTACGAGGTGAAATTTTATCACAAGTATGGGGAAACGATGTTATTGTGGGAGACCGTACCATTGACGTGCATGTTAGAAAAATTAGAGCCAAATTAGGCATCGACTGTATCACCACCGTAAAAGGGGTTGGATACAAATTCGATTATTAGGAATAATTGAATACCTTCATTATGCCTCTTTGAAGGAATCTTTCATTACATGTTTAAACAAAAGAATTTAACGCCCAAACAGCTGGCAGCTCTAACTGCGCTACTACTGGCTTCACTGATAGCCTTGAGTATCTTCATGTTATTTTCAAATGCAAAATTGTGCATTACTTATTTTATAGTAAGTTTTATTGGTATCTATTTATTAATGGACCAAATTTTAGAATATTTTATTTATCGAAAAATAAAATTAATCTACAAACTTATTTCTCAAACCAAGGCAAGTAAAAGAGAAGAAGCTTATCAAAAATATGTACTCCCTAAAAAAGGTATTGACGATGTAAGAGAAGACGTAGAAGAATGGGCCGCCCAAAAAACAAAAGAAATTCTAGACTTACAATCCAACGAAGCTTTTAGAAAAGAATTTTTACAAAACTTATCGCACGAAATTAAAACACCCATATTCGCTATTCAAGGTTATTTAGAACTATTGGGCGATGGCGCCATGGACGAACCCGTTACAGGCAAAAAATTTGTACAACAAGCACAATCAAATGTGCAAAGGCTGGTTCAATTATTAAGTGACGTAGACGCTATTACGAATTTAGAGATTAATAAAGACCCTATTTTAAAACAATCTTTTATTATTCAAGATATTATCAATGAGGCTATAAATAATTTAAGTGTAAAAAGAATCAAAAAAAATATTCAATTTCAATTTAAAAAAGGATCTGAATCCCCTATTTATGTTTTTGCAGATAAAAATAAAATTTATCAAGTGGTGGTAAATATATTATCTAATGCTACTAAATATGGTAAAATTGATGGCCAAATTACAGCCAGTATTTATAAAATGGAAGATGAAAAAATACTCATTGAAATTGGTGATGACGGGATTGGTATTGATGAAGAACATCTTCCTCGTTTATTTGAAAGATTTTACCGAACCGATGATGCAAGAGCCCGTGAAATTGGAGGTACAGGCTTAGGACTCGCTATATGCAAGCATATTATTGAAGCCCATGGAGAAACTATACATGTTAGAAGCAAGGTAAATGTGGGAACTACCTTTGGATTTACCCTAGCAAGCAAAGCATAATTTTCGTTACTTTTGTTGCAAATATTTTCGAATGCAAACTATTCTTGTTACAGGAGGCACTGGATATATTGGCGCTCATACCATTGTCGATTTAATTGAAAATGGGTTTGAGGTTATCTCTGCCGATAACTTATCGAGGTCTATTGTTGATTCCTTAAAAGGCGTTGAAAAAATTACAGGAGTAAAAATAAAAAATTACGAGATTGATTTAACCGATAAAAAAGCAACGGAAGAAATTTTTATCGAACATAAAAACATTGCAGGTATTATTCATTTTGCTGCCTATAAAGCAGTAGGCGAATCGGTTGAAATGCCTCTTGACTATTATCAAAATAATATTAGTTCTTTAATTAATCTTTTGCAATTAGCTGTGAAGTACCAATCCAAGCATTTTATTTTTTCTTCTTCTTGCACAGTGTATGGGAATCCAGATACAATTCCAGTTACAGAACAAACTCCTTTAAAAACAGCAGCCTCTCCTTATGGAGCTACTAAGCAAATGGGAGAAACTATTGTGCATGATACGGCCCTAGCCCATCCTATTTCTGCTATCTTACTTCGTTATTTCAATCCAGTGGGTGCACATCCTTCTATTGCCATTGGTGAACTACCTATTGGACGTCCTCAAAATTTAGTGCCTGCTATTACACAAACAGCTATTGGTAAATTACCTAAGATGCAAGTGCACGGCAATGATTATGATACCCGCGATGGTAGTTGTATTCGCGATTATATTCATGTTTGTGATATTGCACATGCACATACTTTAGCCCTACAACTTTCTATTAAAGAGAATAAATTAAATCATTGCGATATTTTTAATTTAGGCACAGGCAATGGCATTAGCGTTCTCGAAGCTATTGAAGCTTTTGAAAAAGTATCAGGTGTGAAATTAAATTATGAAATAGGACCAAGAAGGGCTGGTGATATTGTGGCTATTTATGCCAACAACGACTATGCCATTAAAAAACTAGGCTGGCATTGTAAATTTGATTTAAATGAAATGATGCGCACTGCTTGGGAATGGGAAAAAGCGATTGCAGGAAAATAATTATTACTTCTAATTATTGTTTCACTAACATTTTCTCTGCATTCTCTGCCACTTGAAGCGCTTCAATAAATTCTTCAATCTCTCCATTTATCACTGCATCTAAATTATAGGAAGTCACGCCCACTCTGTGATCGGTTACTCTACCTTGCGGCCAATTATAAGTTCTAATTTTAGCACTTCTGTCTCCAGTACTTACCAAGGTTTTACGATGTCTTGAAATTTCATCTTCTTGTTTACGTACTTGCTCTTCGAATAATTTTGTTCGCATCATGCCCATCGCTTTTTCACGGTTACCTAACTGTGAACGCTCTGTTTGACAAATAATAACCGTACCCGTTGGAATATGCGTTAACATTACTTTCGTCTCTACCTTGTTTACGTTCTGTCCACCTGCACCACCGCTTCGAGAAGTTTCCATTTTCACATCTGCCGGATTCAACACAAAGTCTACTTCTTCTGCTTCTGGCATCACGGCCACCGTAGCTGCTGAAGTATGCACCCTACCTTGCGTTTCTGTAGATGGTACGCGTTGTACACGGTGCACGCCACTTTCAAATTTCATGGTACCGTATACATCTTCACCCACTACTTCTAATATTACTTCTTTATAACCACCCACTGAACCTTCACTCTCACTTACTAGTGCTACTTTCCATCCTTTTTTCTGACAATACCTTGTGTACATTGTAAGTAAATCACCTACAAATAAACTGGCTTCATCACCGCCTGTACCTGCTCTTAATTCAATAATGGCATTTTTATCATCCTGGGGATCCTTGGGTATTAATAATTTGGTCAACTCTTTTTCAAGGCTGTCTTTTTCTGTTTCTAATCCTGGCATCTCCATTTTTGCCAACTCACGCATTTCTGCATCATCCCCATTCAAGGTTTCTTTGGCAAATTTATGCTCTTCCAACACCTTCATATAACGCTCATAAGGTATAATGATTTTTTCCAAGGAACGGTATTCCTTACTCATTTTACCAAATTCTGATTGGTTATTGATAATCTCTGGATTGGTCAAAGCCACGCCCACTTGCTGGAATCTTGCTTTTATGGCTTCTAGTTTGTCTAACATAGTCGGTTTTCTGTGCGCAAAAATAGCTATTTTAGTTGTCAATCAAAACAATCCTATACTATGAAATACTTAGTAGCCCTTTTTTTGCTTATAACAGCTGGCGCAAACGCCCAAGCCATTCACTATAAATCAATATTAGTAGATACCCATAATGATTGCATTACTGCATGTATCGAAAAAAAAGTAAGCCTGGACCAGGACCTTACCGGCATCAACCACTCCGATTTAAAGCGAATGAAAACAGGGGGATTAGACTACCAATTATTTTCAGTTTGGTGCGATGGAGAAAAAGCCAGCCCTTATGCTTGGGCTATGAGATCGATGGATACACTAGAAGCTGTTGCTAATAGAAACCCTGATAAAATTGTCATTGCTAAAAGCTGGAAGCAAATTAATAAAGCCTTAAAGCAAAATAAAATTGTGGCACAATATGGTGTGGAAGGTGGCCATATGATTGAAGACAATATTGATAGACTAGATACATTTTATAATAGAGGCGTTCGCTATATGACACTTACTTGGAATAACTCTCCTTCTTGGGCTAGTTCTCATACCGCTGAAAAAGATCCTAGCTATACTGGACCGAAAGGCTTGACTGCTTTTGGTAAAGAAATTATTGCACGCATGAATAAGTTGGGCATTATTGTAGACATCTCTCATATAGGGGAAGCTACTTTCTGGGATGCGATTAATACCACTACTAAACCTGTGATTGCTTCGCATAGTAATGCTTATAGTATTTGTCCTGTTACAAGAAATTTAAAAGATGATCAAATTTTAGCTGTTGGAAAAAACGGAGGTGTGATTCACTTAAATTTCTTCTCAGGTTTTGTGGATAGTAATTTTAGTAAAAAAGATGCCGCCTTTAGAGAAAACCATAAAGCAGAAATAGATTCTTTACTTGCCACCGGCTTACAACGCGAATACGCATTCACGATGGTCTCTGAAAAATATCCCGAAGAAAGCGAAGCCATTAAGCCAGACTTAGAACAATTAATGCAACACTTTGACCATATCGTAAACCTAATAGGCATTAACCATGTGGGAATAGGCTCTGATTTTGATGGCATTAACTCTGCACCTAAAGAATTAAAAACAGTGTTGGATTATCCTAAATTCACGCAAGCATTGATGGCAAGAGGCTACGCTGATAAAGATGTTGCGAAAGTATTGGGAGGGAATTTCCTTAGAGTGTACCGTATAAATAACCCTAATTAAAAAATAAGGGTTATTTATACTTTCTCTAAAGATTTTTATTTAAAAAAATTCTTTTTTAAAATGAGATAAATAACCCTAATTAATGAATAAGCCTCTTGATAAAAATCTAAGAGGCTTATTCATTTTTATCTAATGATTTTTCAAGCCTACCCCATAAACGGGTAGGCTTGTTTAATTAACCTAAGAAATAAAATTTAAGGGCCTTTTTTAATAAACTATTAATATACCTAATTAAAAAATAAGGACTATTTATACTAGCTTTAATAATTAATTCAAAGAAAAAAATTTTGCGTAGTGCATTATTGAAAATCACCTATACAAGACCTTAAATATGAAAAAAATACTCTACTTTTTTATTGCTATTTTTATCTTACAAAGTACAAATCTAATGGCGCATTCAGGCGGACATTATCATAAGGAAGACGGCAAAGTATTAAATTCATGGAGATTAAAATCGGGCGAACTAGTAAAAGGGAATTTTTCATTTGCTAAGGATGATAGAATATTTCTTGAACAAGAAGGAGGTCTCATTAAGCCCATTTACATAAATGATTTAAGTATTCAAGATCAAAAATTAGCAAAATTCAAGATTATAAAATTGTTGCAAATAAATGATGCTTATTTTAATAATGATAAGGATACAAATAATCATACATTAAAATACCTGCCTTTATTCATCTTCAGCTTATTATTATGGATTGTCTACTCATTTAACAAAGAACTTATTAGAGTGTATATATTCAATTCTAGACTTGGATTCACTGCTATGAGTGTGCTATTTATTTTTTCTATTTTAATGGCCTGCAGTAAATCAACTACCACTAATTCAGATACCCCAATAGTAACGCCAACAGTAAATCCAATCACAGTGACCATTCCTAAAACTAGCTCTGCATTTATGGACTCTGCATTTGCCGCATTTAAGCCTAGTATTGGTACTAGCTGGGATGATACCTATTTTTATATTGCTTCTACTGGAATTCCTAGTCACAATATGATGATTGGGATAACGAATTGGCAACAACAAGTTCCCATTACTCAACCTTATAATGGAACAAATAGTTGGTCTATTCCCTTACAACCAGCTTATGCCACTATACCACTAAGTACAAAAACAAACTTAATGAAAGGAGCAGTTGCGGTGGCTGTAAATGGGATCCCTATTTTTAATGCATTAAATAATAGAGGAGAGGATTCCTATAAAATTGGGGAATTGGATAATTGGGGAGGTCATTGTGGTAAAGGGGATGATTATCATTATCATGCTGCACCTATGCACTTATCTAGTTTAAATGGCCTCAAGCCCATTGCATTTGCAGTTGATGGTTTCCCGGTGTATGGATTAAAAGAACCTGATGGAGCAAGTATGATTGCCCTGGATACTTGTCATGGACATAATGGAACAAATGGTTTATATCATTATCATGGAACAACAGATTACCCTTATGTTATTGGCGCATTAAAAGGTAAGATTACACTTGACCCTAATACTACTGCGCCAGAAAATCAAGTTATACCACAAGCATTTACCAAACCAGTTCGCCCCGCCACTAGTCCATTAAGTGGGGCAGCCATTACAGATTTTGTTGCTGTAGGAACAAATGGCTATTTGCTAACTTATAAAAGAGGTACTAAGAATGGATATGTTAAGTATAGTTGGGATGCAAATAATAAATATACTTTTATATTAACAGATACCTCTGGCA
>JABMML010000291.1 GCA_013205585.1 Chitinophagaceae bacterium
CAGGGGTAGAAATACTAACATCTCCTTCATATCCCTTTTCTTTACTCATATTAAAAAAGGCATATAGCTGGTAGTAATCTTTATTGGAGAAGGGGTCGTACTTATGATCGTGACACTGTGCACATTCAATGGTAACGCCTAGTATAGCCTTGCCGTAGGTTCTTGTTTTATCAATATTATAAGAGACGCGGTACTCTTCTTCAATCACACCGCCTTCTTCCGTGTATTTATGATTTCTAAAAAAAGCCGTGGCTAAAATAGAAGACTTGCTTGCAGTTGGTAATAAGTCACCAGCAATTTGTTGCGTTAAAAATTGATCATAATGCATATTGGTATTAAATGCATTGATCACCCAATCTCTCCAAGGCCACTGAGATCTAATATTATCATCTTGAAAACCGTAAGAGTCGGCATAGCGCGCCAAGTCCATCCAGAGTAAAGCCATCTTTTCTCCGTAAGCAGGCTTTAGTAATAATTTATCTAATAATTGTGCATACCAGTTATCGCTACTATTATTTCTCCATGTATTTAATTCCTCATAAGTGGGTGCAAGCCCAGTAATATCTGCATAAGCTCTTTTAATAAGCGCTTCTCGGCTGGCGGTTTCATTGGGAGTGAAATCTTTTGCTTCCATTTTCTCTAATATAAAGGGGTCAATTTCATTTTTAACCCATTTACTATTATCTACTTCTGGTAGGGCTTCTTTTACAGGCGCTACAAAGGCCCAATGCTTTTCATATTTAGCCCCTTGCTCTATCCACTTGGAAAATAATTTTATTTCCTCTGTGGTTAATCTGCCTAAGTGACTTTCTGGCATAGGCATCATTATGCCAGGATCATTAGACGAAATTCTTTTTATCAATTCACTTTTTTCGGGATTGCCTGGTACAATGGCGAAGTGTCCTTTATTTTTTTCAAGTTCTGCAAAAGCACTTGCAGGTAAGTCTAATCTTAAACCCGCTTTTATTTTAGATACATCCGGACCATGACAAGAAAAACATTTATCTGATAATACAGGACGTATATCTCTATTATAAGAAATAAGGGTTTCTTTTTCTTTTTTAGCTTTGGCTAAATCAATCACCCCATAAAGCAAACCTCCTACCACTAATAAAATACCAAAAATTATATATTTCTTCATAACTATATTATAATAATTCTAAAAACGGGTTCATTCAATTTTATACTCTTGTAAATTTATAAGGGTATACTTTTCCAGATGCCCACTGTGCTACATAAATACTTCCTTCATCATCTACACATACATCATGTGGGTGTATAAATATTTTTTCTGTTTGAGACATAGGCTGTAATACACCATTCATGTATACTGGAGCAGCGCCTCCTAAATTAGAAACCACTTTATTGTTTTTATCTAAAATGGTTACAAAGCCTGAATTCACTGTATCTAAATTAGGTGAACGCAAAACCGCAGCGTATAAATAATCGCCTTTGATAACAGGCCTGCAAACACAGGCACCTGGCAAGTGAATCAGTTCCAATAATTTTCCATCCATTGAAAAACGTTTGAATGCATTGCGCGTTCTATCAGTAATAATTAAAGTAGGTGTTGCATTTCTAGTATCTACACAAATACCATGGGCATTGTCTAAATATTCATCGCCCGTTCCTCTTCCTCCAAATGCATTTTTTAATTTTCCTTTTTCATCATAGTGTAAAATATGTTGTGCACCATATCCATCTGCAATATAAAATTCACCATTGGCAAGTACTGCCGTTTCAGTAGGTACAAAGGCTTCCTTTTTTTGATAAGCAGGCAAGTCTGCAGGGGCATCAATGGTCAATAAAATTTTTCCATCTAGGGTGGTTTTATACACTTGATGTTTATCGGTATCGGTTATAAATAAAAAATCTTCTTTGCCATTCTGTTGTACCGTTAGCCCGTGTGCACCTGGAAATTCAGTGCCCCATGAATTTATTAAGCTGCCCGACTTATTGTAAACAATAAGATTATTTTTTGTTTCATTGGTTAATAGTAAAATTCGTCCCTTACTATCTTGAACCATTTCATGACAATCATTGACTGGAGTTTTTGCTGCATTCAGTGTACCCCAATTAGTATTTAATTGATAAGTCATTCCATTTTGTCCATAGACTGGTCCGCCTGTGGCAGACATTAAATTTTTAGTTAAGAGTAATCCGGTACTTGACATAATAGTGTTTTTTACAAAAGCTCTTCTTTTCATAGGTGGTGATTTAAACAATCATTCTCTAAGATACCTTTTTTGGCATAAAAAAAGAGCAGGTTTCAAAGTAGAAACCTGCTCTTTTATACAAATTATATAAGTGTATTAATCGTCTGTGTCTTTTTTAGGGTTCATCTTTAAAAAGGCAGCTCTTTTGGGAGCGGGTACTATGGCGTTTTCTCCTTTTAAGCCCTTCCATAGCACTTCATTAAATTCATGGTCATTGATACTGTCTTCCTTTTTGAAATTAAAGGTTTCGCTTTTTCTTTGCATCGCTGTTCGTGCCGTATTTTTCTCATTGATATCGTGCTGTAAGGGCTTAGTAATGAAGCCTTTAGGGTTGGATACCTTGTCAAAACATCTCCATAAGGATCTGGCACCTGCATCATATTGACTCATAGGGGGCATACCCAAAATAAGCTCAATGGTCTTTAAAACAGAGCTAGTGGAATAAGCGGTATGGTCTACAAAGCCTCTTTTTACAAAGCCTCCTGCAATATAAGCGGGGCTGCGATGTGCATCTACATGGTCAGGGCCATTTTGAGCATCATCCTCCACTATAAAAACTACGCTTTCATTCCAAATAGAACTCTTAGATAAATATTCTACAAACATACCCACTGCTAAATCATTATCCGCTACATGCGCATAGGGAGAGGGCCTGCCTAATTTCATGCCTTCCGTATGATCGTTGATAATTCTTAAGGTATTTAATTGTGGTACTTGATTAATGGCCAATAAAGAATCAAAATCACGTTTCCATTGACCCACTCTAGTGGTATCTCTTACAGTTTCATCCCAACTTGTATAATAGGGACAGAAATGATTTTCTAAAACAGGCAAATTGGCTTTATAGTTATCTGCAAATTCTCCGTAGGTTCTATAAGAAACACCTGCTCTTTTTGCATAGTCCCAAATAAATCCATTTTTATTATTGGCAATAGCACGCTTTCCTTCAGCATCATAACCGCCACCACGTCCTCCATAACTA
>JABMML010000292.1 GCA_013205585.1 Chitinophagaceae bacterium
GATAAAACATTAAGAAGTGGATGGGCCTTTGGCCAATCTTATTTACAAGATGGTATTGCAGCCTTTGAGGCGAAAGTAGGTAGCGGTAAATTATTTGTCTATGGTCCTGAAATTACTTTTAGAGGCCAAACACATGGTAATTATAAAATGCTTTTTAATCAGTTGTACAAATAAAGTATGCCAAAAAATATTGCCATTGTTTTAATGGGTGTGGCTGGTGTGGGTAAAACTACTATTGGCTTAGCGCTATCAAAAGCAGGAGGCATTCCTTTTTTTGATGGAGATGATTATCATAGTTCATCGAATCGTGATAAAATGGCTGCAGGCATAGCACTATCTGATGAAGATAGAACTGCCTGGCTGCTTGAATTGCAAGGTGTAATGGAGACTGCCCTGCTTAAGGGTAATTGTATTTTGGCTTGCTCTGCTTTAAAAAAAGCACACCGCGCTATTTTAGAAAAAAATAGTAATGCTATACATTTTGTTTATTTAGAAGGGAGTAAAAATTTAATTGAACAAAGGTTGGCTAATAGAATTGGACATTATTTTCCTGCTAGTTTACTAGCTTCACAATTAGAAACACTAGAGCCACCTGAAAATGCTTTTACTGTTTCTATTACCCAAAGCCCTTCAGCCATTGTTGAAATGATTATGAAAACATTATTAAATAAAAAAACTAGCAAGGCTGCAATAGGCCTGATGGGCCTAGGGGTGATGGGTAAGGCCTTAACACAAAACTTTGTACGTAATGGTATTAGTGTTTCTGTGTATAATAGAGAATTGAAAGGAGTAGAAGAATTGGTGGCGAAAAATTTTGTACAAAGTTTGCCTTTATTAAAAGATACGCAAGGCTTTTGCGATTATACTTCTTTTATTGATTCGCTTCAAAGCCCTAAAAAAATATTTTTAATGATTGAAGCAGGAGCCGCTACGGAAAAGGTTTTGAGCGAATTAGCTGTTTTATTAAACAAGGGCGATATTATTGTTGATTTAGGTAATACATTTTATAAAGAAACTGAAACGCGTATTCATCATTTTGCTAAAAAAGGAATTCATTTAATAGGCGCTGGTATTTCTGGAGGAGAGCTAGGTGCTTTGAATGGTGCGAGTATAATGCCTAGTGGTACTAAAGAGGCCTATGAGCTAGTGGCCCCTTATTTAAATAGTATTGCTGCAAAAGATAAAAACAACCAAGCCTGTTCTACATATATTGGAGAAGGTGGTACGGGCCATTTTGTTAAAATGGTACATAATGGAATTGAATATGCCGAAATGCAATTACTTGCTGAAATATATGGATTAGCAAGGGCTGCAGGAAAAAACCCTACTGAAATTGCGGATATGCTTAGTTCTTGGAAACAAGACAAGCTAGATAGTTTTTTATTAAATACAACTATTGATATTTTAAATACCAAAGAAGGGAATGATTGGCTGATTGATAAAATTCATGACGCTTCTGAAAGTAAGGGTACGGGCACTTGGGCTACCAATGCTTTAACCAATGCGGCTATTCCCGCTAGTTTAATTGCGAACGCTTTATATGCAAGACAAATTTCAAGCTATAAAAATTTACGCGTTCAATTAGAAAAAAACTATCCAAATAAAAAAGAAGTTATTACAATAAATGAAGCCTCTTTAAAAAATGCATATCATTTTACAAAAATGATTATTCACTTTCAAGGCTTTTGGTTATTAGATGAATTTTCAAAAAATCATCATTGGAGCTTGGATTTGAGTGAGATTGCTAGAATATGGACTAGGGGCTGTATTATTCAATCCGACTTTATGGAAACCTTAGTACCCATTTTAAAAATAACACCCACTATTCTTTTAGATACAAGTATTGCTGACCAAATAAAAACTTCAGCACCTGCTGCTACTGAAATAGTTATACAAGCTTTAGAAAATAAAATAGCCACAGCCATTTTATCAGATGCCATTCAATTTTTTAATGCAATAAGCACGGCCCATTCAACGGCTAATTTAATTCAGGCACAAAGAGATTTCTTTGGTGCCCATACATTTTTAAGAATAGGGGCAACGGCTAAAGAGCACTATGCATGGGGTTCTTAGCGCAAAATAAAAAAATAGTGTAACCTAAAACTTTAAAGTCTCTGGTAAATACTTTTTAACTAATGCCTTATAATAAGGTTGTAATTCTGCCCAACTTTTTTGATTCGGATTTTTAGAATACAAATCGTAAGGGTTGAATAATTCTACCCACTTAAACATTGCATGATCATGCTCGTCCATTAAATGTGCATATGCATTTTCACGGTGTTGCGAATAAAAAGAGTGATAACGTAACATATATAAACCCTCTTCTGGTAAATAATCTTTCATCATATGATATACATATTCATCATGTCCCCATGACATATGTACATTCTTTAAACCACAGTTAGCTTTGTACACGCCAAATTTTTGACTGTACACC
>JABMML010000293.1 GCA_013205585.1 Chitinophagaceae bacterium
GATGTTGTTTTTTTCCAAAAAAAGCCAAGTAAGAAAATAGCTAATACCCCTGGTGAAACAAAACCAACGTACTCTTGAATAAATTGATAGGCTTGATCTAATGAACGAAGTGCCGGTGCCACAATAGCTGCAATGAGCATACATATAATCACTACCCAACTACCAATACTTACTAATTTTTTTTCACTAGCCTCTTTATTAATAAATTTTTTATAAATGTCTAATGAAAAAATAGTGGAAATACTATTTGCTTTTCCTGCTAAAGAAGCTACAATGGCTGCAGTGAGTGCTGCAAAGGCGACTCCTTTTAAACCCGCAGGAAGTAAATTCATTAAAGTGGGATATGCATGATCTGGTTTTAATATACCAGCAGCATCTGTCATTTCTGTTTGAAACATTCCATCGCGATATAATACATACATCGCAATACCAGGAAGCACAGCGATAATAGGAATGAGTAATTTTAAAAATGCTGCAAATAAAATGCCTTTACGTGCCGTTTTTAAATCGGCGCCCAATGCTCTTTGCACGATATATTGATTACATCCCCAGTAGGCTAAAT
Source organism: Chitinophagaceae bacterium (assembly GCA_013205585.1). Classification (GTDB taxonomy): domain Bacteria; phylum Bacteroidota; class Bacteroidia; order Chitinophagales; family Chitinophagaceae; genus Sediminibacterium. Next base: position 563 of record JABMML010000293.1, read on the forward strand.
TATTTATCATCATGCCTCCAATTAAAACAGAAAGCCCAGGTAGTTCTGGATAATATTTATTGGACTTATCAAAGATCATATGAAAATGAGTGGGTGCTTCTCTTTTTAAAACCGCCAGTCCTTTTAAAATATTTCCTCCGTATCCATAATGCTCCGATAATAAAGAAATGGCTAAATAGGTAGTGACCAAGCCACCAATAATTAATACAATAACTTGTATCACATCGGTATAGCCAATTACTTTCATGCCGCCAAGTGTTACAAAAACAGCAAAAATACTTAGACCCACTATACTTATTTCAAAACTTATATTGGATATAGAGGAGATGGCTAAGGCACCTAAATATATAATAGAAGTTAAATTAACAAACACATATACCAATAACCAAAACACGGCCATCACTGTGCTCACCGTATCGTTATATCTTTTAGATAAAAACTGCGGCATGGTAAAAATCTTATTTTTTAAATAAATGGGTAAGATAAAAACTGCCACTAATATTAAAGTAAAGGCCGACATCCATTCATAAGTAGAAATAGCTAATCCCAATGCAAAGCCAGACCCCGACATGCCAATAAAATGTTCTGCAGAAATATTAGAGGCAATTAAAGAGGCGCCAATGGCCCACCAAGTAAGAGAGCCCTCTGCTAAGAAAAAATCGGTGGAACTGGTAGTGGCCGATTTCTTTTTTTGATATATATAATAGCCATAACCACTAATTATAATAAAATACAGAAAGAAAACGATGTAATCGGCTGTTTGTAGTTGATGCATTCAATAATATTTAATGGACATAATTAACTGTCTACTAATTTAGTTTATTTTATACAAAATTCAGGTCAAAGTACCCAGGTTTCTTTGGATTATAAAAAAATGATGCATGTATGATTGCTTAATTTTACTACTTTTGATGACTGCCACTTCCATTTTACATTTTAAATCTTCATTGTTTTGAAACCTATTTATTGTTTTGCTCAAAATCAAATTAGTTTAATAGAAAATGCAGGCGTTCCTGTAGGAGATTTACTCGTGCAAAGAGGCTATGGTATTTTTGATTATTTAAGAGTGGCGAACAACAAACCACTTTTTATTGAAGCGCACTTAGATCGTTTATTTAATTCGGCAAAGATTATGCGCTTAACCATTACGCAATCCAAAGAAGAATTAAAAAAAATAGTAGCCGACTTAATTGAAAAAAATAATATTCCTTTTTCGGGCATACGATTAATTATTGCAGGGGGCGATGCGCCCGATGGCTACACGATTACAGCGCCTCACTTAATTATTATTCAACAGCCACTAGAGGCACCTCCTACTCAAATGGCTACTAAGGGCATTCATCTAGTAAGTCATTTTTATCAAAGACAATTAGCAGAAGTAAAAACCACCGACTACTTAATGGCCGTTTATTTACAACCTTGGATGAAGAGTGTGGGAGGTGATGATATTTTATATTATAATAACGATAGCGTTAGCGAGTGCCCTAGGTCTAATATATTTATGGTTAGTCAGGATAATACCATTGTCACACCTGCAAACAATATGCTAAAGGGCATTACTCGAAAAAATATTATTGCAGTAGCCGAGGCAAATCATTTGAAACTAGAACAAAGAGATATTAGTCTAAGTGAAATGAAGAAAGCCAAGGAGGTTTTTATCACTAGTTCTACTAAAAGAATTACTCCCGTTGCTGGCCTAGATGATCAAAAATTTAACCTGGAGGGCTCAAATTCAGTAAGTGCCCAAATTTTTGATCATTTATTGGCCTTAGAAAACTAAGAAATAGCCCCAAATTGCTGGATATTTTCAGCGTATTTGTCCATTTTGCAAAATACCCTTTTTTTCATGCTTAACAATTTGGTAATGTATGCGTTATATGAAGTCGAGGAATTAGTCTAGTTCCTGTATAAATTTCTTATATTGTTGATATTCAATTAGTTATATAATATATCATTTTCATACTTTTTGCCAGTTTTTAAAGCAGCCTGCATCCCATTTTTTCTCGTTAAAGTATTGTTAATGACAACTGTTCGTAATTTGCAAGTTTTAGTTTATTTTTGTGGCCATAAATAATATCATCAAAATGAAAAATGTTTTAAAACAAGCTTTTGCTCTTATGTTCGTGATTTTAATATCAATTATTAAAGTAAACGCACAAGAGACAACAGCTGAAATACAAGGTTCGGTTTTAAATGGTACTGCTGGTTTAGCTGGCGTTTCAGTAACAGCCATTCACCAACCTACTGGTACTAAATATTCAACTACTACTCGTAACGATGGTAGATACAACCTAATTAACTTAAAAGTTGGTGGGCCTTACTTAGTTGAAGTTTCTTATGTAGGCTTCAAAAAAGACCAACAAAATGAAATTAACTTATTATTAGGTCAAGCCTATAAAGTAAACTTTAAATTAGTGGAAGCTTCTAATACTTTACAAGAAGTAGTAGTTAGATCTACTAACCAAGATAAAGTTTTTAGTAATTCAAGAACGGGTTCTCAAGACAACTTTAATAGAAATCAAATCACAAGTTTGCCTACTATTTCTCGTTCATACAAAGACATTATTAAATTAACACCTACTTACAACGGTATGTCATTTGGTGGTCAAAGTTCTCAATTGAACAATATCACTATTGATGGTGCTAACTTTAATAACTCTTTCGGTTTATCTGGTGATATCGGTGGCCAAACAGGTCAAGTAGCGGTTTCATTAGATGCGATTGAGCAAATTCAAGTAAACATTTCTCCGTTTGACGTACGTCAAGGAGGTTTTGTTGGAGGTAACGTGAACTCTGTATCTCGTTCTGGTGCGAACACTGCCACTGGATCGGTTTATCAATATATGAAGAGTAAAGATTGGCAAGGATATGAAGTAAATGCTGCGCCTTATACAATTAAAGTTCCAAAGCAAGATTTTTCTTATGACTTAAAAGGCTTCACAGTAAGTGGTGCTTTAATTAAAAATAAATTATTCTATTTTGTCAATGCAGAACAAGAAGAAAGAACTGCCC
>JABMML010000294.1 GCA_013205585.1 Chitinophagaceae bacterium
GAGGGGTACTTTTGAGTGGTATTTCCAGTTTGACGACGGACAGCCATGTCAAATAGGTTTTACGGAGATTACTTAAACTGATGTCCTTTTTGATACCTGCACCTTCTTTGTAGTGTGAAAATCCTCTACTTAAATCGGTCATGATGGTTTTGGTTTTTACATCTCTGTTTGGAAATAGAATGTATTCTTCTGAGTTGAATTAAAAATTTTCTGGGATTAGAAATATGAAATCAATAAATTGCAAGTACTTTCGCAATTATAATAATTATATATACAATGCTCATTGGTGTATTAAAAGAAACAAAAGACTTTGAAAAAAGGGTTGCAATGACCCCCGATATTGTTAAACAGCTCGTTAAAAAGGGATATTCTATTCAAGTCGAGTCGGGAGCAGGAGATACATCTTCTTTTACAGATCAAGATTATTTAAATTCCGGTGCGCAGGTTGTTTCTAACAAAGATGTCTACAGTGCGAAGATTTTTTTGAAAGTAAATATTTTTACGCTTGATGAAATAAAACAAATACAACCAGAAAGTATTTGTATCTCCTTCATGTATGCTTATACACAGCCTTTAATTTTGAAGGCTTTAATGGAGAAAAAAATAAGTGCCTTTGCCATGGATGCTGTTCCCAGAATTTCAAGGGCGCAAAAAATGGACGCCTTGAGTTCTCAGGCAAATTTAGCAGGCTACAAAGCCGTAATATTAGGGGCCAATGCATTAACAAAAATATTTCCATTGATGATGACCGCGGCTGGAACAATCACACCAGTTAAAGTATTGATATTTGGTGCTGGAGTAGCGGGCTTACAAGCTATTGCAACAGCAAAACGTTTAGGCGCCATAGTGGAAGTGAGTGATGTTAGGCCTGAAACAAAAGAACAGGTGGAATCATTGGGTGGGCGTTTTTTAAGTGTCGAAGGATCGGATGTAGTGAAAGTAGAGGGTGGGTATGCTAGTGAAATCTCGGCTGAATTTTTAGCGAAACAAAAAGAGCTGATTGAAGATAAAATTAAAGACGCAGATTTAGTGATAACCACTGCACTTGTAATAGGCAAAAAAGCACCAATTTTGATTACAGAAGAGATGGTACAGTCTATGAAAATAGGGGCTGTCATTGTTGATTTGGCCGTAGAATCTGGCGGAAATTGTAGTTTGTCTGAATTTAGCAAAACGGTCGTAAAAAATGGCGTGACCATTATTGGCGAAGCTAATTTACCTTCATTATTATCTACCAATGCAAGTCAATTATATGCGACTAATATTAGTGCCTTATTGCTTCATTTAACCAATAACGAAACTTTTCATTGGGATATGGAAGAAGAAATTATCTCAGGTGCTTTAATTACGCATCAAGGTAATTTAGTACATGCCTTTACAAAACAAATCGTAAATTTTTAAAAGATATCTTTTATGAATATAGAATCATTAATTATTTTACTCTACGTACTTATACTGGCAAGTTACCTAGGGTTTGAATTAATTGCGAAAGTTCCCCCTACATTACACACACCGTTAATGTCAGGCTCTAATGCTATTTCAGGAATTACCATTGTAGGTGCTTTATTGGCTTGTAATGAGCTAGGGTACACCACATTTAGTAAATGGCTAGGTATGATTGCCTTAGTACTTGCCGTAATTAATGTGGTGGGCGGATACGCAGTTACAGATAGGATGTTAAAAATGTTTAAGAAAAAATAATGATTCTAATTCAACTTTTATATCTAATTGCATCTGTATTATTTATCATTGGTATCAAAATGATGAATAAAACCAAAGAAGCGCGCGCAGGTAATTTAGTATCATCTGTCGGGATGCTTATTGCCATAATAGCAACATTATTACAGATTAATATAGTATCTTTTGCGGAAATATTTGTTTGTATGGCGATAGGTTCAGCTATCGGTTTGTATTATGCAAACAAAGTTAAGATGACCAAAATTCCAGAAATGGTTAGTTTATTCAATGGTTTTGGGGGGATGACATCAATGGCTGTAGCTATCTCTGATTTTTGGCTAAAAACAAATGTAACTATGGTACAAATGGGTATCATCATAACCATTAGTATTATTTTGAGCGTTTTTATTGGTGCAATTACATTTACCGGATCAATGGTTGCATTTTTAAAGCTAAATGGGAAGATAACTGGCAACCCTATTACCTTTAAAGGGCAGCATTTAATTAATTTAATTTTATTGCTTTTTTTCATAAGTGCCTCCATTTTTGCACTAGTGAATCAGTTAGATATATCCATAATAATTATTTTAACATTTATTTCATTATTGCTTGGCGTATTAACAGTTTTACCCATTGGAGGAGCAGATATGCCTGTTGTAATTTCCTTGCTCAATTCATATTCAGGCATGGCAGCTTGTGCTACAGGCTTTATATTGAATAATAATGTATTAATTGTAGCGGGCTCCTTGGTAGGTGCGTCTGGAATTATACTTACGCAAATTATGTGTAAGGCTATGAATCGTTCATTGATTAATGTTTTACTAGGAGGGTTTGGACAGACTATTGCTAAATTAGAGGCCGATGGTCCAGAAATCATTGTAAAAGAAGTAGGAGTTGAAGAAGCCGCGATGTTATTTGATGGGGCGTCTTCTGTGATTGTAGTTCCAGGATATGGTATGGCCGTTGCACAGGCGCAGCACATAATTCGTGAACTATGTGAACTTTGTGAGAAGAGGAATATAGACTTTAAATTTGCCATTCATCCAGTAGCAGGTAGAATGCCAGGGCATATGAATGTATTATTGGCTGAAGCCAATATACCCTATGATAAACTTGTTGAAATGGATCAGATCAATGATGAGTTTTCAAATACAGATTTAGTTTTTGTGGTAGGCGCGAATGATGTGGTTAATCCTGCAGCACAGACCAATCCAAAGAGTCCTATTTACGGTATGCCTATTTTAAATGCAAGTAAAGCGAAAACAGTTATTGTAAGTAAAAGAAGCATGGGGAAAGGTTATGCGGGAGTAGAAAATGAATTATTTGGATACCCTAATTGTTTAATGTTATTTGGAGATGCTAAACAGACAATTACAAAATTAGTGATGGAGTTAAAAGAACTTTAGTGTATTTTAAAATCCACCTAAAATATAACTAACTACAAATCAACGCCTTCATTTTCTCAAAAAATCTTCATAACCCTGAGGTCCC
>JABMML010000295.1 GCA_013205585.1 Chitinophagaceae bacterium
GCTTTTAGAGAATTTGTAGGGTCGGCGAAAAAAGATTTTGTACTATTTCAATTAGAAGTGCAATTAAAAGAAGTGGGTGGCGACTTGAATAAGAAGAACAGCTTGGTGAACCAGATTGCAGAGACATTAAGTAAAATAAATAAACCAGAGGACTTTACCAAACTACAAGAATATGTAAGAAAGTGCGCTTCCCTACTGCGTATTGACGAGACAGGCTTAACGCAGTTAGTGAATAAGTTTAAGCGTGATAAAATGGTGAAGGAAGAAAAGAAAATGTCTTATGATGAAGCAGCTATTTTAATGCCTAGCTTCCCTCAAGGACAAGAGCAGCATGTAGACACAGACTTATTTACAGATAAAGATTTAGCGCACGAGAAAAATTTAGTGAAGCTTATTATTGACTACGGCAATGAGCTTACTAAAGAAAATAAATTAGTGGCGCAGTGGATTTTTGATGAAATAGAAACTTTCCCATTAGAAAATGAGGATATGGTGTATTTGGTAGAGGCTTATAAAAAATGGTTTTATGCAGGTAAGCTACCCAATGGTAAAACGCTCCAATACCATGAAGATGAAAGAGTGCAAAAATGGGTAGTGAGTTTATTTGAACCCGACCATGAACTGAGTCAGAGATGGAATGAAAAATTAGGAAAGCCAGAGCGTGAAGTAGTAAAAGATATTATCAATGAAATTGAGATAGGCTTAATGTACTTTAAATTAAGAAAGGTAAAGAAGATGATTAGCCAAAATCAAATGGACCTAGAAACAGCCGCTGAAAAAGAACAAATACAATTACTTCAAATACATAAGCATTTAAAAGAAGTAGAGCGTGAACTAACGAAAGGTATTGGAACAGTAATTTTAAAGTAGCCAAAAAAAAATAATAAATTCTACTTCTCCGACGGGCTATTCTTCCCTGCTAATAATTTTTCTACAGTTGATTCCAAACGCTTTTGTTTGGTTTCTTCTTTCTTAGCACCTTGGATCCAACTTAAATATTCTTTTTGATTCAATATAGATAAAGAAATAAAGAACTCTCTAGCTTCTTCATGTGCACCAAATAATTTATCTAATTCTATAGGAAGGGCAATTAATCTTTTCTCAAAATCGTCTACTTTAATATCGGCAGCCTTGAATTCAACAAAGGTTCTGTTTCTATTAGGTATTTGATCTAATTTTTTAAAACGCATTGCTGTCCAAACATGGTCTAAGGTAACTTGTCTTACCGCCTCGTATTCGTTCTTAGATAAAATTTCCCAGCTTGCATCTCTGTTTAAATCAGAGACTATTTTAGAAGTGGTCTTAGGATAAGAAATCCATAATTTACTCTCTGGATGTAATGCTGAAAAAACCTCTTTTAAGATATTATTCAATTGTAATTGATTGATGGCGAAAATAAGCGCAAAATCAATTTTTCTAGTTTTTAATAAAGGAGTCAAGTTCTTGTTATAAGAAAGCTTGGCAAACTGCTTTTCTACAGAAGAAGGCAGGCCTTGAATCAGTAAGTTTTTCTCATCTTTCAGTTGCAATTTCTCTAAAATATTCTGGTTACCTGACATAGCTTTAAAGTTTTAACGGACGGCGAAGTTACGAAATTCTATTTTTTTAGAAGTATAATATGGTTGAAATATTAAAAAATTTGATGCGCAAACCCTTATTTAAGGTTTCTTCTATCTCTGTTTTTGAAAATGGGTGCTTTACTTTCGGTACCCTTCATAAGCCTGCTGATGTTTTTCTGATGAGAAACCACCACCATCATAGCTACTATAATTGCGAAAAGGCGATAAATTGTCTCCTTTTCTTTGAAAATAAAGAGGATTAATACCATAAAAGCTACCCCCGCCAAAATAGAGCTTAATGATACAAATCGGGTTGAAAGCAAAGTAATTAAAAATACGACTAAGCAAATTAAAGCAACCATTGGTTGAATAGCCAAGGCCATACCTAATAAAGTGGCCACCCCTTTTCCGCCTCTAAAGTTGGCAAAAATGGGAAATATATGTCCTAAGACTGCCATCATTCCAAGTGCAATCATAAAATTAGTTCTTGCTAGTTCGTGGGTTAAATAAAATGGAATAAGAATATAGAGTGAAGTTGCAATTATACCCTTGGTGACATCCACAAGCATTACAAAACTTCCCCATTTTGAACCTAGAACCCTAAAAGTATTGGTAGCGCCAGCATTTCCACTTCCGTAATCTCTAATGTCAATACCAAATACCGACTTACTAACCCATACTGCTGTAGGAATAGATCCGATGATATA
>JABMML010000296.1 GCA_013205585.1 Chitinophagaceae bacterium
AAGCCATCACTTTTAAATCCGATGTTTACTACCACATCAGTTTTAGTTAAAGCAACAACAAGACCATTCATGATCTCACCGTCATTAATTTGTACGAAAGTGTCATCATACACTTTATCATACTTTAGTCTTTCAGCTTCAGCATAAGCACTAACATTACGTTTGTCTACGCTCCAGTCAAAATCGTCATGGGCTGTAATAATTTGTTCAGGTGCTTTTGTTATCGCAGTTGCTTCAACAGCTGTAGCGCCGTCGAATTCCTGTGCGTCTGCGTTTAGGTTTTTAATAAATAATTTCATATAAAATCCGGTGTTTTTGAACCGGACGGCAAAGGTAGGAAAAAACCAATAAAATAGCCCTAAAAAGGGCTAAAAAATGCAGATTTTAGAGCGCTAAAACCAGCTACCCCATGTGTTGGGCTGCAATCCAGCCAGAAGTCCAAGCATGTTGGAAATTAAAACCACCCGTAATGCCATCTACATCCATCATTTCTCCGGCAAAATGAAGCCCAGGTACTAGTTTACTTTCCATTGTACTTGCCTCTATTTCGGATAATTCTACTCCACCACAAGTAACAAACTCTTCTTTAAAAGTTGTTTTTCCTTTGATGGGTAAACTAGTTCTTACTAATTGTTGAATTAATATTTGTTGTTGAGCTGCTTTTAAATCGGCCCATTTAAGAGATGTACTAATAGCTGCTGCTTGTAAAAAATAATGCCATAACCTATTGGGTAAATTAAAAGGATTTTTAGAACCCATTTCTCTTTTACCAAATTCTAATCTGAAATTGATCCATTCCATTCTTAAACTTTGTTCAGTATAAGTAGGTACCCAATTAATAATAATATTTCCTTCATAATTCACTGCAGCCATTTCTCTTGCACACCATGCCGATAACTTAATAGCAGCAGGCCCACTTATACCCCAATGCGTAATTAATAAAGGGCCTTGTTCAATATGTTTATTGCCGGCCCACTGAATACTTGCATTGTCCACCGCAACGCCCATTAAACTTGTAATTGATTTGTCGCTGGTATTAAAAGTAAATAAAGAAGGAACGGGTTCGACAATGGTATGACCTAAACGCGTTAACCATTTAAAACTATTGGCTTTTAGCATGCCTCCTGTTGCCATACAAATAGCATCGGCATTTATTATTGTGTTATTGGCAAGTGTAATAATAAATGTAGTATTACTATCAGTATTAGTATTGGTATTAATACTTTCATCCTTATTTTGCTTTTCTTTTACTATATCAACCACTTCATGATTGAGTAAAACTTGAATTTTATATTGATTTACTTTTTGTAATAAACAGTCTATGATGGTTTCAGAATTATTAGTGGTGGGAAACATTCTACCATCTTTTTCAGTATGTAATGTCACACCGTTTTGAGCAAACCAGGAAATGGTATTTTTTGTTGCAAATTGATAAAAGGCTTTTTTTAAAAAACGAGCACCACGAGGATACTTTTTTAATAGTATTTCAATATCAGGACAAGCATGCGTTACATTGCAACGACCGCCCCCACTCACTTTAACTTTCGATAAAATTTTAGTTGATTTTTCTAGAATAGAAATATCCCAATTCGGATGTAACTCCGCAATTTGAATGGCAGAAAAAAATCCAGCTGCCCCACCCCCAATGACAACTATTTTTTTCTTTTCCATTCTATAGTTTTTATAAAAATCTACGCTTTTAAAATATTTTTAATAGACTAGCCCTAATACTTATTACTTAATAATAAGATGAATTTAAATTACTATTTGCTTTTTCAGCAGCTTCAATGATAGAAAAATCAGATAAAATAAGCGCTTCTTTATTCTTTACACAAACATCGTGCTCAAAATGAACAGATACTTTTCCGTCCTGTGTTCTCACTGTCCAACCATCTTCTTCTGTAAATACTTTATGCGTGCCTAAATTAATCATTGGCTCAATGGCGAGTACCAAGTTTTCTTTCATCTTAAGTCCTGTTCCTCTTTTACCATAATTAGGCACTTGAGGATCTTCGTGTAAACTCTTGCCTAGTCCATGTCCCACTAATTCCCTTACTACACCATAGCCATGTAATTTTTCAGTATGCTCTTGAATAGCAAAACCAATATCTCCAACTCTATTATTCACAATGGCTTTCTCAATGCCCTTGTACAAAGACTCCTTGGTCACTTTTACTAATTGCAATAATTCAGGGGCTACTTCTCCAATGATAAAAGTATAGGCATGGTCTCCATGCCAGCCATTTAATACAACCCCTAAATCGATGGAAACAATATCTCCTTCTTTTAAAGGTATTTTATTGGGAAAGCCATGCACCACTACATCATTGACAGAGGCGCAAATATTGTGCGGATAACCATTGTAATTATAAAAAGAAAGAGTACCCTTCTGGTCTTTTACAAATTGCATACAAAACCTATCAATGTCTAAAGTAGTCATACCCGGCTTTAACTGGGTGGCCACTTGGGACAAGGTCTTGCTTACCAATAAGGCAGCCTCCTTCATTAATGCAACTTGCTGTTCAGTTTTTGTATAAACCATAATTCCCTTTATCTTATAAAAAAAACAAACCTGTCGTTTAAAAGACAGGTTCGCAAATATAAATATTTTAACTAGTACCTTTTAAACTATATAGGTGAATTCGTAATAGGCGATCTTCCTTGAATACGTCCGGTATTCATTAACCCGTCGTATTGACGCATTAATAAATGAGTTTCTATTTGTTGTAATGTATCTAAGACAACGCCTACCATAATTAATAATGAAGTTCCTCCAAAGAAAGTACTGAAACCTTGTGTCACACCTAATTTTTGTGCAAAGCCAGGTAAGATACCTACTAGTGCTAATAAGATGGCGCCAGGTAAAGTAATTTTATCCATCACTGATCCAATATAGTCTGTAGTAGGTTGACCTGGTTTAACACCTGGCACAAAACCATTATTACGTTTAAGGTCTTCAGAAATTTGTTTTGGATTAAAGATTAACGCAGTATATAAGAAGGTAAATCCAATAACCATAATAGAATAGATTAACATATACCATACATTACTATGGTCGTTGAATATTCTTACAATGCCCTGCGCAGAATCGATATTAGTAAATGAAACCAAGGTAGGTAAGAACATAATAGCTTGCGCAAATATGATTGGCATCACACCAGCACTATTTACTTTAACAGGTAAAAACTGACGTGCACCACCCACTTGAGAACCACCAATAATTTGCTTCGCATAGGTAACAGGTATTTTACGTACACCTTGTACTAGTAAAATTAAACCCATGACAACAGTTACTAAAATAGCAATCTCAATTAAAAATATTAATAAACCACCACCGCCTTTTTGGCTTTTAGAACTAAATTCTAAAATAAGTGATTGTGGTAAACGCGCTAAGATACCGACCATGATAATAATAGAAGTACCATTACCTAAACCTTTATCTTGAATTTTTTCACCTAACCACATAACAAATAAGGTACCTGCAGTTAAAGTAATAACAGTTGATAACCAGAAATAAGGTTTGAAGGCAGGGATAAGTGCATCTGCATATCCTGGACTATTTAAATAAGCAACATAAGCGCCCGCTTGGAAAGCAGTAACGATTACTGTTAAATAACGCGTCCATTGATTAATTTTATTACGACCACTCTCTCCTTCCTTTTGAACTTTTTGCAATTGAGGAACCAAGATGGTCATTAACTGCATAAAGATAGAAGCAGAAATATAAGGCATGATACCTAATGCTAAAACAGATGCTTGCGAAAACGCACCACCTGCAAACATGTCAAAAATACCCAGTAAGCCATTGTTTGTACCTGATTTTTGAGCAGCTTCAATAGCCAAAGGATCAATGCCTGGCAAAGTAATTTGCGCACCAATACGGTAGGTTAATACTAAAGCTAAAGTGACAAGAATTTTACCTCTTAAGTCAGTGATAGTCCAGATATTTTTTAAAGTATCAAATAATTTTTTCATCAGTGTTTAATTATTGTCCAAAAAGCACTTTTTAAATTTAAAAAAACGCCCATTAGCAGGTCTCGAATATACATTAATATTAGATAATTTCAATGGTTCCGCCTGCTGCAACGATGGCTTCTTGTGCCTTCTTGCTAGCTGCGTTTACTCTAAAATTGATCTTTGTTTTCAATTCACCGTTCGCTAACAACTTTACCAAGTCGGTACGTGCTATCAAACTATTCATGTATAAGTTTTCTGGAGTAATTTCTTTGAAACCGTATTTCTCAATTAACTGGTCTAATTGACCTAGATTAAATACGACGTATTCTATTCTATTGATGTTCTTGAATCCACGCTTTGGAACTCTACGTTGGATTGGCATTTGACCACCTTCGTGTGCCATTTTACTCTTGTAACCTGCACGGCTTTGACCGCCTTTGTTACCTTTTGTAGAAGTACCACCTTTACCAGATGCTTCTCCTCTACCAATTCTAATTGCTTTGTGAACCGAACCTTCTGCAGGTTTTAAATTGTGTAATTTCATTTTTTTGATTTTTACTTTCGGGGTATCTCCCCTCGCTTATTTATAAATATTGAAGAAAAATAGCTTATGCTATTTCTTCCACTTTTACTAAGTGTAAAACTTTGTTAACCATTCCTAAAATTTGAGGAGTAGCCTCCACTTCTTTAGAAGCGTTCATTTTTTTTAAACCCAACGCAATTAAAGTTTGTTTTTGACGCTCTGATCTGTCAATACCACTTTTCACTTGAGTAATTTTTATTTTTTTCATCGTTGAATTATTTATAATCGTATTAAGAATTTGCTATTGTTAAGCTTATCCGTTGAATACTTTTGATAATTTGATATTTCTTGTTTTAGCCACTTGAACTGGCTCACGTAATAAACCTAAAGCTTTGATGGTTGCTTTTACCACGTTATGTGGATTCGCAGAACCTAAACTCTTAGCTAAGATATCCGTGATACCTGCGCTCTCTAATACAGCACGCATGCTACCACCCGCAATTACACCGGCTCCGTGTGCAGCTGGCTTAATCATTACTTTAGCAGCACCTTCTTTAGCCAATTGCTCATGAGGAATTGTTCCGTGCATAATAGGCACTTTCACTAAGTTCTTTTTAGCATCTTCAATACCTTTTGTAATAGCTTCTTGAACTTCTTTGGCTTTTCCTAGACCTTGACCTACAACGCCATTTTCGTTCCCTACTACTACTAAAGCTGAGAAGCTAAAAGTACGTCCACCCTTTGTTGTTTTAACTACACGGTTTATAGAAACTACTTTTTCTTTTAGTTCTACATCACCAGCTGCTTTAACTTTACTTACATTTACTTTAGACATGATTTTCTATTAGTATTTTTTATCGAATTAAAATTGTAATCCACCCTCTCTTGCACCTTCAGCAACTGCCTTAATTCTACCGTGGTACAAATTACCACCTCTGTCGAATACACATGTTGTGATTGAAAGCGCTGCTGCTTTTTTAGCAACTGCTTGACCAGCTAATTTAGCTTTCTCAATTTTTACTACTTTTTGAGCTGCAATATCTGCTTCTCTAGAAGAAGAGGAGGCTAATGTTACGCCATTTACATCATCAATTAATTGACAATAAATATCGGCGTTACTTCTAAATACAGATAAACGAGGTCTCGCAGCAGTACCTATTACTTTTTTGCGAATTCTATATCTGATTTTCTGTCTTTGAGCTAATTTACTCATATTATTTATTTTTTATTCGAGCGATGCTGCCGCCCTTTTATTTTTTAATTTTTATTTACCTGCTGCTTTACCTGCTTTTCTTCTTACCACCTCATCAGAATAACGAACCCCTTTTCCTTTGTATGGTTCTGGTTTACGTAAACCACGAATCTTAGCAGCTACTTGTCCAATTAATTGTTTGTCGCTACCTTCTAAAAAGATTTTAGGATTTTGTCCTTTCTCTGTAGTAGTAGTTACTTTTAATTCTTTAGGTACCTCAAAAATGATATTATGAGAATATCCTAAAGCAAGGTCTAATATATTACCAGCGTTGGTGGCTTTAAAACCCACACCCACTAATTCTAAGTCTTTTTTATAACCATCCGTTACACCTTTCACCAAGTTGCTAAGTAAAGAACGGTATAAACCGTGCATAGCTCTGTGACGAATTTGTTCTGTTGGACGCTTAACAATCAATTCGGTTTCAGTGATTTCAATAACGATATCACGATCAATTTCTTGTGTTAGAGTTCCTTTAGGTCCTTTTACAGTTACTATTGCACCCTCTACAGAAATGGTTACCCCTTTTGGGATACTTACCGGTTTTTTTCCAATTCTAGACATAGTCGTTTTTTTATTTTGTTTGATACTTGGTTGCTTTCAGCCCCGACTAAAGGCTTAAGTACAAATCAAGTAATTAATTTATTACTCTAATACAATTATACAATACTATAATACAATTATACAATACTATTATTATGCAGCTCCTTAAGAGATAGCACATAATACCTCACCCCCTACATTATTCGCTTTCGCTTGCTTATCTGTTAATACTCCTTTTGAAGTACTTAAGATAGCAATACCTAAACCATTACTTACTCTTTTAATTTCAGCTGGCTTTGCGTATTGACGCAAACCTGGACGACTAATACGATCTAAAGAACGAATCGCTGGTTGCTTTGTTGACGGATCGTACTTCAAGGCAATTTTAATTAACCCTTGTTTACTATCATCTTCGAATTTGTATTTCAAGATATATCCTTGATCATACAAAATTTCAGTGATGCGCTTTTTTAAGTTGGAAGCAGGAATTTCAACGATACGGTGTTGCGCCATTTGGGCGTTACGTATTCTTGTTAAGTAGTCTGCTATTGGATCTGTTACCATATTACTATTTTAAATCAGTTCTAAATTTTGTTTATTAAATTACCAGCTTGCTTTTTTAACACCTGGAATTAAACCATTCAAAGCCATATCGCGGAATACAATCCTTGATACACCGAAGTAACGGATATACCCTTTAGGACGACCCGTTAATTGACAACGATTTTTTAAACGAACCGGTGATGCATTTTTAGGTAGTTTATCTAAACCTGCATAGTCACCAGCAGCTTTTAAAGCAGCGCGCTTTTCAGCAAATTTTTTAACCGTTGCTTCACGCTTCTTTTGTCTGGCCTTGATAGATACTTTTGCCATAATTCTTTTTTAACTTGTTATTTTAGTTATTGTCTTTTTTACTATTCTTGAAGGGCATACCTAATTCTTTTAATAATTCGTAGGCTTCTTCGTTAGATCCTGCAGATGTCACAAAAGTGATATCCAAACCAGTGATCTTATTTACTTTATCGATATCAATTTCAGGGAAAATGATTTGCTCCGTAACACCTAAAGTATAGTTGCCACGACCATCGAATGCTTTATCGCTAATTCCTTTAAAGTCACGTACACGAGGTAGTGCTACAGAAACTAAACGATCTAAGAATTCATACATTTTCACTCCTCTTAAAGTTACGCGAGCGCCGATGGGCATTCCCTTACGTAATTTAAAGTTAGAGATATCTTTTTTTGACATTGTTGGAACAGCTTTCTGACCAGTGATCATTGTTAATTCGTCTAATGCGATATCAACTAATTTCTTGTCATTTACTGCGCCATTCACACCACGGTTGATGCAAATTTTTTCCAACTTAGGAGTTTGCATTACAGACTTGTAACCAAACTTTTTTGATAAAGCAGGTATCACTTCTTTAGTGTACTTGTCTGCCAATCTTGGAGTATATTTTACTGTGCTCATTATTTAATTACCTCCCCTGATTTTTTTGAAGTTCTTACTAATTTTCCGTCAACTCTTGTACGCTTCACCTTGGTAGCCGCTGTGCTTTTTGCATCCCATAACATTACATTACTAATGCTAATAGAAGCTTCTACTTTAATGATGCCGCCTTTTGTGTTAGATGCAGATGGCTTTGTGTGTTTTGTTGCCATAGCAACTCCTTCCACAATAACGCGACCTTTATCTACGATTACTTCCAACACGATGCGAGGCTTTTTCAAGTCCTTGTCATCACCAGCAATCACTACTACAGTGTCGCCTTTCTTGATGTTGAATTTGGGTTTGAATCTGTTAATCATAATTATTTATAATTTATAACACTTCTGGTGCTAATGAAACAATTTTCATGTATCCTTTATCACGCAATTCACGTGCCACTGGCCCAAAAATACGGGTACCTCTTGGCTCGTCTGAAGTGTTTAATAATACAACTGCATTGTCATCAAAACGGATGTAAGATCCGTCCTTACGACGTAATTTGTTTTTTGTACGTACAATAACCGCTTTAGAGACTGTACCTTTTTTGATACCGCCTGCAGGGATTGCATCTTTTACAGTAACAACAATTTTGTCACCGATTTTTGCATAGTCTTGCCCGCTATTTCCTAGCACTTTGATACAAAGTACTTCTTTGGCGCCACTATTATCAGCTACATTGAGCCTACTTTCTTGCTGAATCATTTTTTTTAGCTTTAAGCTTTTTTCCTTCCTTTTTCAAGGTTGGGTGAATACTGTTTATTTCCTTTTTGGATTAGTTTATTTAGCTTTTTCAACTACTTCTACTAATCTCCAACGTTTTGTCTTACTTAATGGACGTGTCTCCATGATTTTTACAACGTCACCAATTGTACACTCTTGTTTTTCATCGTGCGCATGGAACTTAGTTGTTTTTTTCACGAACTTTCCATAGATCGGGTGTTTTACTTTTCTTTCCACTGCTACTGTAATGGTTTTATCCATCTTGTCGCTAGTGACAACACCAATTCTCGTTTTACGTAAATTTCTTTCTACCATTGTTATTAATTTTTGGTTAGCTTATCTGCTTTTTTTAATTAGATACCTAACTCTTTTTTCTTTAATTCCGTTTTCAAACGGGCAATATCTTTACGAAGTCCGCGGATACTCATTGGATTCTCTAAAGGAGAAATAGCATGAGCGAACTCTAGTTTCTTAAGTCTTAATTGATCTTCATCGATACGCGCTTTAAGGTCGGTAACGGTTATATCTTTTAAACCTTTATTAAATTCATATTTTTTGTCTGCCATAGCGAATACTTTATTATATTATAAATCTCTTCTTGTAACGAATTTAGTTCTGATAGGTAATTTTTGAGCCGCTAAACCCATTGCTTCTTTAGCTACTTCTGGAGTTACACCATCTATTTCAAAGATGATACGTCCTGGTTCTACTACTGCTGCCCAGAATTCAGGGTTACCCTTACCTTTACCCATTCTCACCTCTGCAGGCTTACGCGTAATTATCTTATCTGGGAAAACACGAATCCATACATTTCCTTCTCTTTTCATTGCACGCGTCATGGCTTGACGCGCAGACTCTAATTGTCTGTTCGTTAACCAAATAGGATCTAATGATTTCAATGCGAAAGAACCAAATGCAATAGAAGCTCCGCGCTTCGCGATTTCGCGAATACGTCCTTTCTGTTGTTTTCTATGTTTACTTCTTTTTGGCTGTAACATATTGTTATTGTTATTCTCTTTTTATAATTTAATTATCTTTTTCTTCCTCCACCACCGCCACCACCTGGACGACGATCATTTCCACGATCAAACCCACCGCGATCGTCACGACGATCTCCACCTGGACGATCTGCTCTTTCACCACCTTCTTTACCGCCGATGAAATTTGGATTCAATTCGCGTTTTCCTAAAACCTCCCCTTTACAAATCCATACTTTGATACCAATTTTACCATACACTGTTAATGCAAATACACTAGCATAATCAATATCCATACGTAAGGTATGTAAGGGTGTACGTCCTTGTTTTATTTCTTCACTACGTGCAATTTCAGCTCCACCTAAACGGCCACCTACTTTTACTTTAATACCTTCGGCACCCATACGTAATGCAGAAGCTATTGACATTTTAATAGCACGTTTGTAATTGATACGATTTTCTAATTGACGAGCAATAGTATCGGCTACAATTGCAGCATCTAACTCTGGTCTACGAATTTCTAAGATGTTAATTTGTACATCATCTTTACCACATAATTTCTTTAACTCTTCTTTAATTCTATCAACCTCTCCACCACCTTTACCAATAATGATACCTGGTTTAGATGTGTGAATAGTTACGATTAACTTGTTGAGAGTACGCTCAATAACAATTTTAGCAATACCGCCTTTGTTAATACGGGCATTTAGATAGTTTCTAATTTTATTATCTTCTATCAATTTTTTAGGATACTCTGTTTTGCTTGCAAACCAGTTACTATCCCATCCACGGGTTATGCCTAATCTAGCGCCTATCGGATTTACTTTTTGACCCATTGTATATTATTAAATCGTTTAATTAATTTTTTATTGTTTTTGTATCTACTATAACCGTTACATGATTGCTACGCTTACGTACTCTATAACCTCTACCTTGTGGTGCAGGACGCATACGCTTGATGACTCTTGCTCCGTCAACCATAATAGTTTTTACAATCAATCCAGCTTCATCACCACCTTCGTTTTTTTGTTTCCAATTGTTGATGGCACTCATTACTAATTTGCGTAATGGAACTGCAGGATGCTTTGGATTGTGCTCCAATACAGCCATTGCTTTTTCTACTTCCATTCCGCGAATTAAATCGACCAACAAACGCATTTTACGAGGCGATGTGGGATAATTGTTCAATTTTGCTACTGCTTCCATTTTTATTATTTTGGTTTACAAGTTTAGGAGATTAGTGGTTTAGACTTATATCTCTTTAACCTTTCAACTAATTATGATATTTTTTTACTTGAGTGTCCTCTAAAGTTTCTTGTTGGTGCAAACTCACCTAATTTATGACCTACCATAAACTCGGTAACATACACAGGAATAAATTTATTACCATTATGTACTGCAAAAGTTTGTCCTACAAAATCCGGGGTAATTGTACTTCTTCTACTCCAAGTTTTAATAACTCCTTTTTTAGACTTTCCTTCAATCATTGCAAAAACTTTTTGCTCAAGTTTCGCTTCGATGTAAGGACCTTTTTTTAATGAACGAGGCATATTTATTTTAAATTTTATAAGGTGATGGTTAACTATTTTGTTACTGTGATCACTTTATGTTTTATAATTGTTTATTTGCTATTGCTAGCCATTTTAACTTTTACTATTTTCGAATTACTTACTTAATTTTTTACCGTTTCTTCTTTGTATAATCATCTTATCAGATCCTTTACCTCTTGTACGTGTAATTTCGCCTTTTGCATACTTACCAGTACGGCTACGAGGATGACCTCCACTTGCTCTACCTTCACCACCACCCATCGGATGATCTACTGGGTTCATGGCTACTGCTCTTGTACGTGGACGAATACCTTTCCAACGGTTACGACCAGCTTTACCCATGCTTTCCAAATTATGATCGCTATTGCTTACTACACCTACTGTTGCATAACAATTGATTAAAACTTTTCTTAACTCACCGCTAGGCATTTTAAGTACGGCATATTTCTCTTCCTTATTACTTAATTGAGCCGATGTACCTGCACTACGTACTAACTTACCTCCTTGACCAGGTTGCATTTCAATATTATGAATATTGGTACCCAAAGGCATATTTTTCATCATTAAAGCATTGCCCAATTCTGGTACAACTGCATCACCACTTAAAACGGTTTGCCCTACTTGTAAACCTTGTGGAGCTAAAATGTATCTTTTTTCACCATCAGCAAAAACGATTAAAGCAATAAATGCAGTACGGTTTGGATCGTACTCAATTGTTTTTACAATAGCTGGTATATCTTTTTTGTTTCTTTTAAAATCTACCAAGCGATACATTATTTTGTTACCGCCTCCCATGTAACGCATACTTCTACGGCCTTGCACATTACGACCAGCCGTATTTTTTTGGGCTTCTACCAATGATTTTTCTGGAACATTGGTTGTTACTTCTGCATATGCATTTCCAATTCTCCAACGAGTACCGGCTGTGGTGGGTTTGTATTTTCTAAGTGCCATTTTTAATTATTTATTTCAACTTTTGCGGCAGTTGTTGCCATTCGTTAATTTATTTTTTAAACTCCGCTGCTATACAAATCAATTGATTCGCCTTTTGCAATGGTTACAATCGCTTTCTTTTTTGACGGCTTACGGCCAACAATGTATCCTGCTTTTGTATATTTAGATTTAGCTTTTGATGGAACAACGATAGTGTTTACATTTTCTACTTGAACACCATAAAATGTTTCAATAGCTTTTTTAATCTCTAATTTGTTTGCCTTTTTATCAACCACAAATGAATAACGATTCAATTTTTCGGTTTGCTTATTTGCCTTTTCAGATAAAATTGGCTTTATTAATACATCAGACGCTTTCATTCTATTAATTTGATAATGTGATAATTAGCTAATATGCTAATTGAAAACTCTTATTTTATTTTTTTTTGTTAATTAGCTAATTATCGAATTAGCTAATTGGCTTATTATTTATGCTTCTGCTTCATTTGCAGCAAATATTTTTGCTGCACCTTCTGAAAATACTAATACGTTAGCATTTAATATATCATAGGTATTTAAATCGCTTAACAACGTACCATTTACTTTTGGTACGTTACGAAGACTTAAATAAAAATTATCGTTGTACTCTGGTAAAATAAATAATGCTTTTTTACCTGTTA
>JABMML010000297.1 GCA_013205585.1 Chitinophagaceae bacterium
ATTAAGTCCTACAGCGCCTGTTTTAGGTAGGTTTTCAGCAACAAAGCCTAACATGGTTGGCCAGAAATAACATACGCCAATGCCGAAAATAATAGCACCTACAAATAACATATTACCAGTCGTATGGCCTAATAAATATAAACCTGCAGCTGCTAAGACAGCTGATATTAATAATACGCCTGAAGGTGAAAACTTATGTACCACAGGACCTGCAAAGGCACGACCAATCACCATAATACCTGTTTCAATGGTTAATAATAGTATGGCATTATCACTTACATTTTTAAGCAGTACATCTATCCATTGTCCTGTAAATAATTCTGTGATGGCAGTTCCAAACATACAGATAATCATAAAAATAAAAAGAGGATTCAATAAACTCTTATACATATCTGATGCAGAAACGCCGCTTGATACACGCTCTGTTTCTGGGAATTCTAATTTAGAAAAGAAGTAACCATATAAAATAGTTGGAATTAACATCATACCCACTTGTAAATTCGTACCTAATCCTATTTTATTAAATAAGAAAACAATTAAAGTACCAATCACAATACCTCCAGGGAACCATAAATGAAAGTGATTCAATTTGGTAGTTTTGTTATTAGGGTATAAAGCCGTTACTAAAGGATTACAAGAAGCCTCCACTGTACCATTGGCAATACCAATTAATAAAGTAGAGAAAAATAAACTCCAATAGCCTGTAGCATAAATAGTTAGTACAATGCCTGCTAAGTGAAATATAAAGGCAAGCACTAATAAGCGCTTCATGCCAATGATGTCAACAATGGTGCCGCCTACTAGCATCGCAAGTGGAAAGCCCCAAAATGCAGTAGCTGCAATGGTGCCTAATTGCGCATTCGTTAATTGAAAATCAATGCCTTGTTGGCTTAGTACCCCAGCCCTAATTCCAAAGGAAAGAGAGGTCACTAATAAAGCTAGACAGCTGGCAACAAATAGCCTGTTGGTTTGAATGTTTTTTGACATAATCGTTAGTTTTTTGGTTTGGTCTTAAAAGCGAACTTGAATATAAAAAAATTTATTGAAAAAACATTAAATTACAGATAACTTATAAGAAATAAGAACCCTTTTTATTTAAAATTAAAGCCATGAAACAATTAGTATCTATCTGTTTGATTAGTTTTTTATTTGCTTGTAGTAATAGCAAATATGACACCATTATTAAAAATGGTTTGGTCTATGATGGAAATGGGGGGTCTCCTTATAAAGCCGACCTTGCTATTAAAAATGATACCATTGCTTTTATTGGCGATCTTTCTAAAGAAACAGCTACCAATATTATTGATGCAAAAGGCATGGCCATTACACCAGGCTTTATTAATATGTTAAGTTGGGCACCTGTCTCTCTTATAATAGATGGTAATTCTCAAGGAGATATTAGACAAGGGGTCACCTTAGAAGTTTTTGGTGAAGGAGGAAGTATGGGTCCTTTAAATGCAAAGATGAAAAAGGCAATGGAAGAGGATCAAACAGGACCAGATAGAATTCCAATTGAATGGAATACATTAGGAGAGTACATGCATTTTATGGAGAAGCGTGGCATTAGTTGCAATATTGCTTCTTATGTGGGCGCTACTACAATTCGTGAAAATATTATTGGAGAAGACAATCGCGCACCAACAGCTACTGAATTAGAAAGCATGAAAGGTTTAGTAAAGCAAGCCATGGAGGAAGGCGCATTGGGTGTGGGTAGTTCTTTAATTTATCCGCCAGCTTTTTTTGCAAAGACAGAAGAGTTGATTGAATTATGTAAAGCCGCTGCACCTTATGGTGGTGGTTATATTTCACATATGCGTAGTGAGGGCAATAATTTTATGGAAGCTACAAAAGAATTAATTACCATTGCCAAAGAAGCAAAAGTGCATGGAGAAATTTATCATTTAAAAGCAGGCGGTGTAAATAATTGGCCTAAGATGGATTCTGTTATAAAATTAGTAGAAGCTGCAAGGGCTGCTGGCATTGACATTGCAGCCAATATGTATACTTATACTGCAGGTGCGACTGGAATGACGGCGTCCATGCCTCCTTCTTTACAAGATGGTGGATTTGGAAAACTATGGTTGCGTTTACAAGATCCGAAAATAAGAGCGGAGATGATAAAAGCCATGAAGACCGATGCAAAAGATTGGGAAAATTTATACTATGGTACAGGGAGCCCAAGTAAAGTTTTATTACTTGGATTTAGAAGAGATTCTTTATCAAAATATGCTGGTAAAACTTTAGAAGAAGTAGCTAAGATGAGAAATACGACTGCAGAGGATTGCGCTATCGATTTAATTATTCAAGATAGTAGTCGTGTAGACGTAGCTTATTTTTTAATGAACGAAGAAAACATAAAAAAACAAATTGTTCTTCCTTGGGTAAGTTTTGGATCTGATGCAGAGTCGGCTTCTACCGATCCTATCTTCATGAAACAAAGTACACATCCTCGTGCGTATGGAAATTTTGCACGCGTGATTGGACATTATGTAAATGAAGAAAAAGTAATGACTATAGAAAAAGCCATCAATAAACTTTCTAAAGTAGCGGCTACAAATTTACATATTCAAAAGCGTGGAGAATTAAAAGTGGGCAACTATGCCGATGTATTAGTTTTCGATCCTAGTAAAATAAAGGACCATGCTACATTTGAAAAACCAAGACAATACGCAACGGGTATGTCACATGTTTGGGTAAATGGTGTGCAAGTTTTAAAAGAAGGCGAACATACCAATGCTAAACCTGGAAAATTTGTAAAGGGCCCTGGCGCAAAAATCTAGATTAGTTTTTTTAATAAGGAGCGCTAAGTATTGGCTTCCTACTAACCATAAAAATTATTTATTACTTTAATATTAAAAAATGAAAACACCGGAAAAAAATAGCCGTCGTCGATTTTTAAAAAATTCAGCCGCTGTCGTGGCAGGTTTTTCAATTGTTCCAAGACAGGTTTTAGGTAGAGGATTTTTAGCCCCTAGTGATCAACTGACCAAGGGTATCATCGGAGTAGGTGGTATGGGCGTAGGTCATATTCCTTATGCAGGCACTCGAGTAGTAGCCATTTGTGATGTAGATAAAAAACATTTACAATCTGCAGCAGCACTAGTAGGAGGCAATGTAAAAACTTTTCATGACCATAGAGAATTAATTGCACTACCAGAAGTAGATATTGTGCATATTGCTACGCCTCCTCATTGGCATGGTATTATGGCCATTGAAGCTGCCAAGGCAGGCAAGGATATTTGGTGTGAAAAACCAATGACCAGAACTATCGGCGAAGGAAAACGAGTAGTAGAAGCCGTTCAGCAGTATAAGCGTATGTTTCGTTTAAATACTTGGTTCCGTTATGAAGATACTTTTTATGGAATGAAGTCAACGGTGAAGCCTATTAAAAAATTAGTAGAATCGGGTTTATTAGGTTGGCCATTAACAGTAACCGTTAGTAAAACCACAGGATTTGATTGGAAATTTTATTGGGTAGGAAAAACAAAATTAGAAGCACAACCTGTACCTGAAGAATTAGATTACGAAAGATGGTTAGGCCCTGCACCTTTTAAGCCTTACAATGAACATAGAGTGCATCAAACATTTAGAGGCTATTGGGATTATGATGGTGGAGGTCTTGGCGATATGGGACAACATTATATCGATCCAATTCAATACTTCCTAGAGAAAGATGAAACAAGTCCTGTTTCAGTGGAGATTGATGCAGAACAACAACATCCTGATGCCTGTGGTACATTTAGAAAATTAACTTTCACCTACGAAGATGGTTGTAAGATAATTTTAGACGGAGAAGCCAAAGATCCAGGTGCTGCCTATATTGAGGGGCCTAAGGGAAAACTTTATGCTGGCTTTAAGTCGGACATTCCCAATTTAACAGAAAAATTAGCCATGCTGCCAGATCCTGCGCCTCAAGTAACTGATTTTTTAGAATCGGTAAGAGAAAGAACGCCATTTGCACTCAATGAGTCCAATGGTTTTAGATCTTGTACTATTATTAATATGGGAAAAATTGCATTACAATTAGGAAGAAATTTAAAGTTTAATCCTAGCACCCAAGAATTTATTAATGATGAAGAAGCGAACAGATTAATTAACCCAGCGATGCGTTCTCCTTGGGCCATTTAATCATTCAAAAAAAATTACTTATAATGAAAAATAAAATTTCTTATTTACTTATCTTCTTGTTATTTGCCAATCAGGCAATTGCACAAGTAGGATCAGTAAAAAGTACCATCAATAGTTTTCCTTATCAACGCCCTTCGGAAACCGAGACTGCTATTACTTCTATGCATACTTGGGAAAAGAGCGAGTGGAAAAAATTAGTGCTTTTACTTAATGACGACTCTCTTAAATTAAAACCTACTTATGCATTAAACGCTTATGTAAATGATGCTAGTACAAATGTTGCGCTAAAACAACAAGTAGCTCAAAATTTAGTAGCTGTGTATGGTTCCGCTAAAACCTTTTATGCGCGTGAATTCATCATTACACAATTAGGTTTATTAGGTGATGATGCGGCGGTAAAATTACTCAGCAGTTTATTAAAAAATGAAACCTTTTCTGGCAATGCAGCAAGGGCTTTAGAGAGTATTCATACTGCTGCAGCTAAGCA
>JABMML010000031.1 GCA_013205585.1 Chitinophagaceae bacterium
GTAATAATTTTACCTAAAAC
Organism: Chitinophagaceae bacterium; assembly: GCA_013205585.1. Taxonomy (GTDB): domain Bacteria; phylum Bacteroidota; class Bacteroidia; order Chitinophagales; family Chitinophagaceae; genus Sediminibacterium. The sequence continues at coordinate 21 of JABMML010000031.1, forward strand.
AATGGCTTCCTGCATATCGTTGACAATTAAAGTAGGCGCTTTATTTGCGGCATGAGAAAAAGTAGCCCTGGTTTCTTCGTGCTTAGGTTTCCCGTGAATAATAATAGTAAAACCTTTTTTAGCAATTTGATCGCCGCGGTTCCATACCTTCTCCACAAAAGGGCAGGTGGTATTATAGTTATGAATTTCAATACCTATTTTATGAATTCTTGCTTCTAATTCTAAAGTGGTTCCAAAAGCAGGAATGATAACCACATCCTCTTTTGTTAAAGTATCTATCGCAATTAATTCATTACCATTCGTATCGTGTAAAAACTGAACCCCTTTTTTAGTTAAGTCGGCATTTACTTGGGGGTTATGAATCATCTCGCTTAAAAGAAATATTCTTTTGCCTTCATTCTCCTCTATGGTTTTATAGGCAATCTCAATTGCATTTTCTACACCATAACAAAATCCAAAATGTCTTGCTAAGTAAATTTTAAGCGGCCCTAAATCAATCAAGGCGGGGCTAAAGTCTTTTTTTAATTTATCCTCTTCCTTACGCTTATTTTTAATAGCACTAATGAGTGTACTACGATAACCGGCAGGAACTTCAAAATGCTTCATGGGTAACTTTTATTGACTTATGGACACAAAAGTACATAGTTCGCTTCTTTTTACCCATTTTTCCCTCAAACATTGCCTATAAATCTAGGCTTTACTAGTATAGGCTACTTATCTTTGCGCCATGAATTACGTTTCTGTAGAAGGATTGACTAAAAGTTATGGCATTAACCCTTTATTTAAGGGCATTAATTTCAATATCAATGAAGGCGATAGCATTGCATTAATTGCTAGAAATGGAGTGGGTAAGACCACTTTGTTAAGAATATTGGCTGGCAAAGAAGTGCCCGATGCAGGGACTGCCAAAATTCACAAGGATGTGCATTTGGTTTTATTTGAACAAGAACCTCAGTTTATAGAAACGGCTAGTATTACCCAAAATTTATTTAATCAGGACCATCCCGTAATGAAGGCCATTAGTAATTATGAAATGGCCATGGAGTCGGAGGATGAAAATTTGATTACCGATGCCATAATGGAAATGGAGGAAAGAAGCGCTTGGGATTTTGAGTCAAAAGTGAAAACCATTTTAACGCAGTTAAATATTAATCATTTAGAACAACCGGTTTCTAAATTAAGTGGAGGACAGCGTAAGCGTGTTTCTTTAGCTAAAACTTTAATACAAATTGGATTTGAGCCAAAGCATGTTTTATTATTAATGGATGAGCCAACCAACCATTTGGACTTAAATATGATTGAGTGGTTAGAGAATTATTTATTGCAAGAAAAAGTGACTTTATTATTGGTTTCGCATGACCGTTATTTCTTAGAAGCAGTGACCGATCAAATTTGGGAACTAGAAAGAGAAAATTTATATTCTTATAAAGGCGACTATGAAAATTATTTAGAAAAAAAAGCAGCCAGGATTGATTCTGAGTTATCCAGTATTGATAAAGCAAAAAATACATTTAGAAAAGAACTAGAATGGATGCGGAAGCAGCCCAAGGCGAGAACGACTAAAAGTAAAAGCCGTCAAGATAATTTTTATGAAGTAGAAGCCAAGGCCAAGCAAAAAATTGAAGAGACCAATTTGCAATTGGATATGAAGATGACAAGATTAGGGGGTAAGATTATTGAAGCCAAGAAAGTATACAAGTCCTATGGCGATTTAGTAGTCTTAAATGGTTTTGATTATACATTTAGTAAAGGGGAGCGCATTGGGGTGGTGGGAAAAAATGGCGTGGGAAAATCTACCTTCTTACAAATACTACAAGGCATTACCCAGCCCGACAGCGGTAAAATAAATGTGGGCGAAACCATTGTCTTTGGGCATTTCTCTCAAGAGGGGTTGGTGTATAAAAAAGATATGCGTGTTATTGAATTTTTGAAAACCTTTGCCGAAAACTTTCCTTTAGCCAGCGGGGGTTCATTAAGCGCAGCACAATTTTTAGAATTGTTTTTATTTACACCCGATAAACAGTATACCTATTTAAGCGCCTTAAGTGGGGGAGAGAAAAAACGATTACAATTACTGACTATATTATTTAAGAATCCTAATTTTCTAATATTGGATGAACCTACCAACGACCTAGACCTACCTACCTTGGCAGTCTTAGAGCAGTTTTTAATTGATTTTGCAGGTTGTGTATTATTAGTGTCTCACGATAGATATTTTATGGATAAACTGGTGGATCACTTATTTATATTTGAAGGGAATGGCGTTATTAGAGATTATCCAGGAAACTATACGCAGTTTAGAATTCTAGAAAAGACAAAGCAAAACTATGCAGCCCTTAGTTCTGATATTTCTAAGGCAAGAGATTTTTCAGTTCCTGCAAAAGAAGAAACGACCACAGTACAAGCTACTTCTACTGCTGTTAAAAAGCCTTCTGAGAAAATGAGTTTTAAAGAAAAAAGCGAATTAGAAACTTTGAATAAATTAATTCCTGAAATGGA
>JABMML010000032.1 GCA_013205585.1 Chitinophagaceae bacterium
TCGGTTTTTACTTTCACCATTTTCACTTTATTGTCTTTGCTTAAAACAAATACTACTTCCAATAATTCTTCCTCTTTTGTAGCGTTGTCAGGTGCTTTGTCGTCTATTTTAACAGCGCCTACTTTAGTATCCTTGCCTTCGCCATCTTTGTCTCTTGTAGTTACAGCATTGAGTGGAACCGTTACCACATTTACTTTTGATTTTGTTTGTATATCAGCACTTGCTGTCATACCTGGTCTGAAAGGAAAAATATTATTATCCTTTACTAAATCGGTATAACTATCTGTAAGCAATCTAATATGCACTTTATAATTAGCTACTTCTGCAGAAGAAGCAGAAGTATTAGCAGTAGAAGTAATAGGGTTGGCAATTTTATATACAATGCCTTTGAACTTTCTATTATTATACGCATCTACTTCTACTAAAGCAGTGTCGCCTAATTTAACTTTTGTAATATCATTCTCTCCTACATCAACTCTCACTTCAATACTTTTCATATCAGCTACACGCATCATTTCTGTACCAGTCATTTGAGCAGTACCTACCACACGCTCTCCTTTTTTAACATTCATTAAACTAATAATACCATCCATTGGACAAGTAATAATAGTACGGGCTAAATCTTTTTCAGCTCTTGCCAATTGTGCTCTTACGCCTTGAATTTGCGCTTCTCCACTTTTAATAGACTCTTTAGCTGAATTATAAGAAGACTCTGCTGAACGAAATGCCTGCTCAGTTTGCTCGTATTCAGATCTTGAAACAATTTTATCGGCAAATAATTTTTTATAACGATCATTGGTTGCCTTGCTATTGTCGTAAGCTGTTTTCAAGCCACTTAGTGCCGCTTTCACATTCTCGTATTGCGCTTTCACCTGGTTTACACTAGCTGTTACTTGATCTCTTTGAGAAGAATAAATATCTGCATAAATTTTAGCTAAGACTTGTCCTTTAGTTACTTTGTCTCCTTCTTCAACAAATAAGTTCACAATCTCACCAGAGATATCTGGACTCACTTTCACTTCTACTTCAGGATATACTTTACCACTTGCATTCACTGACTCGGTAATAGTTCTTAATTGTACTTTTTCAGTAGTTACTTCAGCGCCTTCTACCTTGCCAATAACGCCTGCTTTTTTAAGCCCTACCAAAAGCGCTATTACGGCTACGACTGCAACGCTTATCCAAATTACTTTCTTATTCATTTTATTTATTTTTTACTTCTTATAATGTTAATGCTTCCCCTTTATAAAACTCAAGTAATTTAATTCTAAATACATACTCGTATTGAGCAGTTTTAAAATTCACTTTTGCTTTTAGGTAATTATTTTGATTATTTAATAATTCTATGGTGCCTAGCAAGCCTAATTCATACCTTTTGCTGGCAAATTGGTAGGTTTTTTCAGCTGCGTTCAATGCTTTTTGAGTGGCATTTAGTTTATTAAAAGCAACCACTGCATTGGTATAGGCTGCGTAAATATCTTGTTTTAATTTTCTTTGTGTATTCTCTTCTTGTAAAGTTACACTTTGCAAATTCAATTTAGATTGCTTGTAAGCAATTTTAGCTTGATTGCCATTGAAAATAGGAATAGACATTTGCAAGCCCACATTTTGACCAAAATTATTGTCTACTTGTTTATTCCAACCATTCCATACTGAGCTCCAATTACGTGTTGAAGAAACAGGACTGTATATAGGTGATTGAACATAGTACTTGGCATTATTCACACTTACAAAAGGGGATGCAGCAGTAGGCGTGCTAAATCCACTCAACTGATAACCACTTATATAATTAAACTGATTAGAAAAGTTAGAAGTTAAATTATAACCAAAGCTGATGGTTGGATAAAAACCTGCCTTGGCTACTAAAGTATTTTTTTGCGCTGCCTTCACTCTTAATGAAGCTGCTTTTACATTCGGTAAATTTTGAGAGGCATAATTAAATACATAATCGGGTTGCAAATCGGCAAAAGATTGTAATTTAATTTGATCTACTGGCTGAGATACAATATCAAAATTCTTAGAAGCATCTAAGTTCAATAAGGCCATTAAATTTAATTTTCCTTGTTGCACATTAGAAATAGCAGTGATATAACTACTGCTATCGTTGGCCAATTGTGTTTCTAATTCTAATAAATTTAATTCAGGTAATAAGCCCACTTCCACTCTTTTAGAAGTAGCCGCTAATTGTTCCTTTGTTTGTTGTATTTGAATTTTTGCAATTTCAGTTTGTTCAATAGCCGATAATATTTGTAAATAAAAAGTGGCCACGTTCAATGAAATATCATTGGCAATGGTTAGTCTATCTGTTTCACTTGCATACCAACTTAAACTACTTGCTTCAGCATTATTTCTTAACCTGCCTGCATTAAATAATTGCATTCCTCCATTCACTCCAAAATTATTATATAAAAATTGGGTGTTAGAGAAATCATTGGTAGTAGGGTCAATAGAACGGCCTAATCTTAATCCCATACCCGTAGAACCACTAATGACCGGTAGTCTATTAGACTTGGCTAATTCTGCTTGAAGTTTTGCTAGTCTTGCCTGCACATCTGCTTGCTGCACGGAGATATTATTTTGAATGGCATACTGCACACAAGATCTTAAATCCCACTGTGCAGGTTCTTGTGCCATCAAACTAATGGAAGAGAAAAATAAGCTTATTGTTATTATGTATTTCATGTAATGTGTTGTTAGAACTCTTTTTACAGTACAAAAATACTACATAAAGGCCTAGTTCAGTAATTTTTAGACAGGCGGAAAAGACAAGCGCTGAACAGCAATTAGTAACGATGAAAGGCTAGAAATTAGCTTTTTTATGCATAAATAAAGGTAAGATGTCTCTAAAATAGGGTTTGAGCGGACGAATGATACCCCTTTATTTATTTAGAAGGCTTGTAGTAAAAGATTCTATACAATACCAGGACAATACATAATAAGATAACGGCTGTTAATGCAGAATAAGGCTTGTCAATGACCACCGCGCAAGCCACCAAAGCATAGGATAGTACAAAAACGACACAGAAAATAGGTGTCCATCTTTTTAAAGCCCCCGTAACGGTAGCATCGCCTTGTTTTTTTCTTCTTAGTATTAATAAGGTAGCAGCAGAAGTACTCATACCCATACAATCTAAAAAAATACTAAAACTAAGTACGTCATCAACTCCTTTACCAAAAAATGTAACTAGTATAGTAGTAATAGCAAATACAGTTAAGCCAGGTACTAAGGCATCTGTTTTTGGATGTTTCTTTTGAAA
>JABMML010000033.1 GCA_013205585.1 Chitinophagaceae bacterium
CTATACAATTCAATATCTTCTTTGGTTTGAATATCCACCACCATTGCCTCTGCATTTATTTTTCCTACTGTACCCGCAGTATAAGCAACAGGATAAGCGTTGAGTGGCATATAATCGGGTTCAATCATATGCGCAGAAACATATTCATTATCCCATGTAACACCATAGTCCATATAGGCTTCGCTATTCACATTATTTAAGCCCATCTTTTTCATCTCATCTAAAGCCCAAACTTGTGCTCTTTGCATGTCTCTAGACAAAGTAAGTCTTGCACCTAATACATCTACTATATAAGACTCATACTCCATTACTTTAGAGCGCTGTAAACCTTCTTCGCGTATACGCGCTACCATGGCCCAGTCTACTAAACCAGGAAGGGTAAACGCAAAGGAAGAGGTAAGCACAAGTACAAAGGAAATGACACGAACAAGTTTGTTTTTGAAAAATGTCTTCATGAGAACTTAAATTTAGTGATAGGAATGTATTTTTTCTACATTCAATATACTAAAATATTCTCAGAACTATTATTTCTCCATGGTCATTATAGCAGAGAAAACCTGAATACCCTCAAAAAAGTTCTTCAACTTAATATTCTCATTCTCGGCATGTTGATTATTATCGTGATTGGCAATAGGCACCGTCACAGGAGAAGTTTTCAATACTTTTTCAAATACAAATAAAGGAAGACTTCCTCCTAATGAGGGAAGTAATAAAGGCTGCTCATAATTCACAAGTGAAATAGCCTTTATAATTCTTCTTACATAAACATTATCTAAAGAAGTTTTTTGTGCATTGTAACTATTTTTGTCCCGCACGACCATACAAATTTTGGCATTCAATTTTCTTTCTTCATCGGTAGGTTCTTTATCAGTTACAAAAAAACCTTGAGCCTTAATATGATCAATTACTTTTTGCTGTTGTCTTTCCCAATCATTTCCAACTACCAATCTCAAATCAACAGAAGCAATGGCCTTCGTGGGTATTACATTAGCAGAATATTTACCCACGCCTGCACTTTGTATTCCATTGATATTTAAAGAAGGTAATTGTAAGGCGTCGTTTAAAGCGCCTGTTCTTTCTGTGGCATTAATGCCTAATTCTTTTTTAAGTTGGTCTTCCACACTAGGAATATTCGCAAGGGCTTGCTTTTCGGCAGTAGATAAAGCTATTACATCGTCGTAAAAACCTTTAATAGTTACTTCGCCCTTTTCATTTTTCATACTGGCAAGTAGTCTTACAAGTTCCATGGCTGGGTTTAATACCCAATTACCATAATGTCCAGAGTGTAGTGGACGCTTTGGCCCAAATACAGTTAATTCTAAATGGGTATCTCCTCTCACCCCCATCACCAATTGCTTTTTACCAGACTGATGCACGGGGCCATCACATATCACCCAAATATTAGATGTTAATTTATTTTTATACAATTCTAAAAAAGTTTCTAAATTAGGTGAGCCTGCTTCTTCTTCTCCTTCGAAGAAAAATTTAATATTCACAGTAGGATTTATATTCAAGGCTTTTAATTGCGCATAGGCATTTATAATTGCCATTACCCCTGCTTTATCATCAGAAGCGCCTCTTGCATATATTCTTGCATTTACATCATAATTATTTCCAGTACTTAACCAAGGCAAGACAGAAGCTCCATTTTCATAGCTACCACTGTATAGTGCAGGCTTAAAAGGATGTAAACCTGGGAACCATTTACTAGAATCAACAGGTTGGCCATCGTAATGCGCATAAAAAATAACGGTTTCAGTAGCCCCTGGCACTTTTACTTCTCCATATACCACAGGAGGCATTGAACTATTAGGAAGTGTAAGTAAACTTACTTCTTCAATACCTTTTGATTGCATATAATTTTTTATCCAATTAGCATTGTCCTGTAAACCTTTGGGGTTAACAGCAACATTGGGAATAGATAAAAACGATTTAAACTCTTCTACTAAATTAGATTGCTGTTCATTGATAGATTTTTTAATAAGCGCCTGTCCATTTTGTGCAAATACAGTGCCCGTAAAAAATAAACTAATTACTAAAATTTTGATATTGTTTTTCATGTTCTTATTTATATTTAAAAAGCCTCCCTATAAAGGAAGGCTTTTTATTTGTATTGTAAAAATATTAAGCTAAATCAAATCGGTCTAAGTTCATTACTTTATCCCAAGCAGCTATAAAATCGTGAACGAATTTTCCTTTTGCATCATCACATGCATATAATTCAGCTAATGCACGCAATTCAGAATTCGATCCAAAAATTAAATCTACTCTAGTGCCTGTCCATTTTACTTTTCCAGTAGCACGGTCACTGCCTTCAAAAGTATACTGGTGTGCATCTGCCGCTTTCCAAGTAATACTGAAGTCAATTAAGTTCGCGAAAAAATCATTGGTTAATACAGCAGGCTTACTCGTAAATACACCATGCTTTGAATTATCGAAGTTGGTATCTAAAACTCTTAAACCACCTAACAATACTGTCATCTCAGGAGCGGTTAAAGTAAGTAACTGTGCTTTATCAATAATCATATCTTCTGGAGAAATTAAAGTACGCGGTTTGATATAATTTCTAAAGCCATCTGTAATAGGTTCTAATACTGCAAAAGAGGCTACATCGGTATCTGCTTCTGTAGCATCTGCTCTTCCTGCCCTAAATGGAACTTTCACATCATGCCCTCCGTCTTTAGCAGCTTTTTCAATAGCGGATGCACCTGCAAGTACAATTAAGTCAGCTAATGAAACTTGCTTTTCTTTATTCGCAGCATTAAATTCTTTTTGAATCACTTCTAAGGCATCTAATACTTTTGATAATTGTGCAGGATTATTCGCAGCCCAAAACTTTTGAGGCGCTAAACGAATACGCGCGCCATTGGCTCCACCGCGTTTATCAGATCCACGGAAAGTTGAAGCTGATGCCCATGCGGCTGAAACGAATGCTGAAACAGAAGGACCACTTGCTAAAATTTTAGATTTTAAGGCGGTAATATCTGATGCATCAATTAATTTATGATTCACGGCTGGTATAGGATCCTGCCAAATTAAAACTTCTGCTGGCAGATCTGTTCCCACATAACGAGAACGAGGGCCCATATCACGATGCGTTAACTTAAACCAAGCTCTTGCAAATGCATCGGCCAATTGATCTGGGTTTTCAAAAAATCTTTTAGAGATAGGTCCGTATGCAGGGTCTACTCTTAAAGCAATATCTGTGGTTAACATAGTAGGTGCATGTGTGATGGATGGATCATGTGCATCAGGCACTGTTCCTGCACCCGCACCAGCCTTAGGTTTCCACTGATGCGCGCCTGCTGGGCTCTTAGTTAATTCCCACTCAAAGCCAAATAAGTTTTCAAAATAATTATTACTCCATTTTGTAGGTGTGGTAGTCCAAGCACCTTCTAAACCTGAAGTAATGGTATTTACCCCATTGCCTGAATTCAAAGTATTCTTCCAACCCAACCCTTGTTCTTCTATACCTGCAGCAGCTGGTTCTACACCCACATATTTTCCAGGATCGGCAGCGCCATGTGTTTTTCCAAATGAATGTCCACCTGCAATTAAAGCAACTGTTTCTTCATCGTTCATAGCCATACGCGCAAATGTTTCACGAATATCTCTTGCTGAAGCAATAGGGTCAGGGTTACCGTTAGGCCCTTCTGGGTTTACATAAATAAGTCCCATTTGTACTGCGGCTAATGGATATTCTAATTCACGGTCTCCACTATATCTTTTATCGCCTAACCACTCACGCTCTGCTCCCCAATACACATCTTCCTGTGGTTCCCAAACATCGGCACGGCCACCAGAAAAACCAAAGGTTTTAAAGCCCATGGATTCTAAAGCACAGTTACCTGCTAGTATCATAATGTCGGCCCAAGATAATTTTTGACCATACTTCTTTTTAATAGGCCATAATAATAAACGGGCTTTATCTAAATTGGTATTATCGGGCCAGCTATTTAAAGGTGCGAACCTTTGCATACCTGCTCCTCCACCACCACGACCATCGGTTGTTCTATAAGTTCCTGCACTATGCCAAGCCATACGAATAAAGAAGGGTCCGTAGTGACCATAGTCTGCAGGCCACCAATCTTGTGAGGTGGTCATTAATTCGAACATATCTTTTTTAACTTCATTTAAATCCAAAGATTTGAAAGCTTCTGCATAATTGAAAGAAGCGTCCATTGGATTGGTTAAAGATGAATGTTGGCGTAAAATATTTAATCTTAATTGATTCGGCCACCAATCGATATTTCTTGCACCAGCACTAGTAATTTTTGATGCCGTAGAGGCACCAGTAAAAGGACATTTTGCTGCTGGGGTTGCGTTATTTTCCATAATAATAATTGTTGTAAATATTGAGCAACAAAATTACTACAAATACTCATTTATTAGTATCAAAAAACGGAAAATATTTTAAACTTTGTTGAAGCTTTTACGAGTTAATTACGCAGAATTACTCATTCCCTCCTACAATTTTGCTGGTACTTCTGTATAAGTAATTTTCATAGATATGTCGTCTTGCAAAACGATCAGGGGTATCGGCATTGACTAACTTAACATAAATAGCCTTGGGTACCCCATAGTATTCATATTCATGTCCATCCGAAAATACTACTCTTAGTATTTCAGATTTAAATTCAAAGTCGTCAATACTGGCATCTGATGTGGTAGCTATATAGGCATCCTTGGTGGCTTCATGTGTTTCAGCATGTACACTTACTAAAAAATGATAAGACGCAATTAATTTAGCCGATTTTTCTTCCGCCATTTTTTTAGCATCATCACTCTCTTGAAATTTATCGGGATGCCACTCCATCATAATCTTACGATATACTTTTTTTAAGTCGCTTAAAGTGGCTTTATCGTCTACGCCTAAAATGGCTCTATGTCTTTCAATTCTCTTCATATCTTAATTATGCTGCGCGAAGGTACATCAAACTAATTTAAATAAAGAAGCCCTCTCAGTGAAAACTGAAAGGGCTTAACATTATGATAATACTTCGTGTGCCCATAAAGGCATCTCAGCTTATTTTACTTCTTCAAATTGAGCATCTTCAACAGTATCGTTTTTGGCTCCACCGTTTGCTTGTCCGCCTGCTTGCTCTGCACCCGCTTGTTCAGGGCCAGCTGCTCCAGCTGCTTGTGCTTTGTAAATTTCTTCACTTGCAGCAGTCCATGCAGTATTCATAGCTTCTAAAGCGGTGTCTACCTTGGCAATATCTTGAGAAGCATGTGCTTCTTTCAAATTCGCTAAAGCAGTTTCGATAGGTGCTTTTTTATCTGCAGAAATTTTTTCACCAAATTCTTTCAATTGTTTTTCTGTTTGGAAAATTAAGCTATCGGCTTGGTTTAATTTCTCTACTCTATCTTTTTCTATTTTATCACCTGCTTCGTTGGCCTTGGCTTCGGCTTTCATTTTTTCAATTTCTTCCTTCGTCAAACCACTACCCGCTTCAATTCTAATTTTTTGTTCTTTACCAGTGCCTTTATCTTTTGCACTTACATTTAAAATACCGTTGGCATCAATATCAAAAGTGACTTCAATTTGAGGAACGCCTCTTGGTGCTGGTGGAATACCATCCAAGTTAAACATACCTAAACTTTTATTTTGAGTTGCCATTGGACGCTCTCCTTGTAATACATGTATTTGTACACCTGGTTGATTGTCGCTCGCTGTTGAATACACTTCTGCTTTCTTAGTAGGAATAGTTGTGTTAGATGAAATCATGGTAGTCATTACACCGCCCAATGTTTCAATACCTAAGTTTAAAGGCGTAACGTCTAATAACAATACATCTTTTACATCTCCTGTTAATACCGCCCCTTGAATACCTGCACCAATGGCTACCACTTCATCAGGGTTCACAGAACGGTTAGGTTTTTTACCAAAGAACTTTTCTACTATTTCTTGTACTTTAGGAATTCTTGAAGAACCTCCTACTAAAATAACTTCATCAATTTGTCCTATAGAATAACCTGCATCTTTTAAAGCAATTTCACAAGGCTTTAAGCAACGTGCAAATAAATTATCTGCCAATGATTCAAATTTTGCTCTTGTTAATTTTAATACTAAGTGCTTAGGAACACCATCCACTGCAGTAATATAAGGCAAGTTGATTTCTGTTTCAGAAGAAGAACTTAATTCTACTTTTGCTTTCTCTGCAGCTTCTTTTAATCTTTGTAAAGCCATTGGATCTTTTCTTAAGTCAATTGCTTCTTGTTTTTTAAATTCATCTGCTAAAAAGTCCATGATGACTTTATCAAAATCATCACCTCCTAAATGCGTATCACCATTGGTAGACTTTACTTCAAATACACCATCTCCTAAATCCAAGATAGAAATATCAAAAGTTCCACCTCCTAAATCGAATACCGCAATTTTTTGCTCAATATTCTTTTTATCTAAACCATAAGCTAAGGCTGCTGCAGTAGGCTCGTTTACAATTCTACGCACATTCAATCCTGCAATCTCACCCGCTTCTTTAGTAGCTTGTCTTTGTGCATCGTTAAAATAAGCAGGTACAGTAATAAC
>JABMML010000004.1 GCA_013205585.1 Chitinophagaceae bacterium
AAGCAAATGAATAAAATGTATCTCATGGCATTTTTTTTTCTTATAAAATGTACTTGTTAACATTAACAAATAGTAGTCTGCAATTTACAGCTATTTATTAGAGGATAAAAGGTAAAAATTTATTAAATTTGCCTATATAAAAAAGATAATATGGCGGATATATTTGAAAGACTGATTAAGAATTATGGACCTATTGGTCAACACCGTGAAAGAGCCCATGGCTACTTTGCATTTCCGAAGTTGGAAGGGGAAATTGGCTCTAAAATGAAGTTTAGAGGTCAAGAAATGATTGTATGGAGTTTGAATAATTATCTAGGTTTAGCCAACCACCCAGCCGTTCGTAAGGCAGATGCCGATGCAAGTGCGAAGTATGGATTGGCCCTTCCCATGGGTGCAAGAATGATGAGTGGAAACAGCGATTTACATGAGCAATTGGAAGCTGAATTAGCCAGTTTTGAACACATGGAAGATGCCATTTTAATGAACTATGGTTATCAAGGTATCATGAGTGCCATTGATGCTATTTGTGGAAGACATGATGTGGTGGTCTATGATGCAGAGTGCCATGCTTGTATTATTGATGGATTAAGAATGTTAGTTGGACATCGTTTTGTTTATAAGCATAATGACATTGAAGATTGCGAAAAGCAATTATTGAGAGCGCAAGCTTTAATAGACAAACAACAGACTGGAGGAATATTGGTCATTACAGAAGGTGTATTTGGTATGGCGGGAGACCAAGGAAAGTTAAAAGAAGTAGCGGCCCTTAAAAATAAAGTGGCATTCAGATTATTGGTAGATGATGCACATGGTTTTGGTACTTTAGGTAAGACGGGTGCAGGTGCAGGAGAAGAGCAAGGTTGTCAAAATGAAATAGATTTATATTTTTCCACTTTTGCAAAAAGTATGGCTTCTATTGGTGCGTTTATGGCGGGGCCTAAAACCATCATTGATTATATCAGGTACAATATTCGTTCACAAATTTTTGCGAAAAGTTTACCTATGCCTTATGTGGTAGGTAATTTAAAGCGTTTGGAATTATTGCGTACACAAACTGAATTAAAAGACAAGTTGTGGAAAAACGCCCTGGCCTTGCAAAAAGGTTTAAAAGATAGAGGCTTTGATATTGGCAAAACCGATTCTGTGGTAACGCCCGTGTATATGAAAGGCGGCGTAGAAGAAGCCAGTTTAATGGTGATGGACTTAAGAGAGAATTATAAAATATTTTGTTCTATTGTTGTATATCCTGTTATTCCTAAAGGACATATTATTTACAGGCTAATTCCTACAGCAGAACATACCCAAGAAGAAATTGATTTAACCTTAAAGGCTTTTAGTGAAACCAAGGCGAAATTAGATGCAGGTGCTTATAAGGCGGAAGAAATACCCGATATGGCGAATAAGTAATTAGAGTAAGTCTAATTGATTTTGCTCTTTTTTTAATACCTCAATACTTACATTGAGTTCAAAGCCTATTAGTAAGATTAAGGAATTTAAGTATATTAAAGTCATTACCACCAGCACCGTTCCAATAGATCCATAAATTTTACTGTAACTACTAAAATTATTCACCCAATAAGAGAAACCAAGGGTAGTAATTAACATTAATAATGTAGAGAGTAAGGCCCCAGGAGAATTGAGTGGCCATCTTTCTTTAATAAGGGGGGCGTATTTATAAATAAAGGCATTACCCAAAAATAACAATAGTATAATGACTGTCCAGCGTACCAAATTCCAATAGGGTACAATGGTTTTACGTTTAATATCAAATACTTCTCTAAGCAATCTGGTTAGTTGATCTTGGCCTATTAAAACTAGCAAACTTGCAAATACTAAGAGTATTAAAATAATGGTTAATCGAATGGCCCTCATTCTTTGGTGTAAGAAAAATGGTTTGTTTTGCATAATAGATTTATCAAAACTTCTAATAATACCGGTCATGGCATTGGAGGCGTAAAACAAAAGCAATAAAAATCCAAATGAAAAGATACCCACATGCTGACTCAATAAATCATTAACTATTTCCATGATGAATTTATAAGTGCTTGAATTAGGGGCAATATCTTTAAATACAGAAAGTATTTGTTTTTTTATTTTAAAGGCCTTCGGGAAATAAGGAATGATAGAAAATAAAAAAAGGAATCCGGCAGGAAGGGCCATGATTAAGTTAAAAGAAATAGCAGAGGCTCGGTCGTATAATCCTAAGGTGTTTAATTGCTTGTATACAAAACTTAAAACCTGATACAAATTAACATTTTGAAAGCCCGGAATATATATTGTTTTTGCTTTTTGTTTTAAAAACAAATAGAAGGGATTGACAATTTTAAGTAGTATGTTAAGAAATTGATTCAAATGAATGTGTTGATATGAGCTTTTGAGTATTTATTAATTTTATTTCGATAAGAATAGTTGTATAAGTATAGTTCGATAAGTCTAATAGTAATATTTAAATTTGTAACTTTTATTTATTTTTTTTAGCTTGGTATTCATCTAGTTTAAGCTGATACTCTTTGGCAAATCTACTATGTTCTTCATAAGTAGCACTAAAATGATGGTAGCCACTGAAATCGGCCTTGGCTACAAAATATAAATAGTTGGTGCTAGGTGCATTTAATACTAAGTCAATTGTTTTAGGAGCGGGGGTACAAATAGGGCCTGGAGGAAGACCTGCTTTTTTATACGTATTATAAGGAGAAGGATTGGTTAAATACTTTTCATAAATACGAGTAAGGGTAAAATCCTGCATGGCATATTTAATAGTAGGGCAGGCTTGCAGGGGCATTTTTTTCTTGAGTCTGTTTTTATAAACACTTGTAATAATGGTTTTATCAGAATCATAATTCGTTTCTTCTTCTACAATAGAGGCTAATGTGTACACTTCGTTTTTGGTAAGTCCTATAGAAGCTGCTTTGGCTAGTCTATTATTTTTACTCCAAAAAAGACTTTCTTCTGTTTTCATTTTTTGCAATAGCTTATTCATGGGCGTAGACCAATAAAATTCATAGGTATTGGGAATAAATAAGCTAAGTACTTGCGTCGTATCTGTACTAAAGGGGGCGAGTGAATCGTTGCTGTTTAAATACTGCATACACTGGGTACTATCTATAGAAAAAGTACTTGATACTAATTTTGCGAGGTCGCCCTTGGTTCTTACTTTGTTTAAAATAAATTTAACCCTTGCTTGTTGGTTATTTCTAAGTATTCTAATTAAGTTCAGTAAGCTTGTTTTTTTATCAATTAAAAATTTGCCAGGTTTAATTCTATCTTCTACATTCAATAATTTAGCGAATAGTAAAAAGCTGGTTTTATCTCTAATTATTTTTTTATCATTTAAGCTATCTGCTAAAGCTTCCAGCCCTCCCATATTATATTGAAAGCTTACTTTTTCAGCAGTGAAATGAGTAACCTTTATAAAAAGGATATAGGAGCCATACACTACTAGCACTAATAAAGCGAGTAAGATCCATTTTTTCATAGGGTAAAGATATTTCATCCTTTTAATACAGAATCAAAATACAAAAAAAATCCCTCTCGTTTGTGCGAGAGGGATTAAATATTTTGGATAGAAATGGCTTGGGTTAATTTAGTAATTAACTTTTACCAATTAATATTACTTTTTAGTAGCCGCAGGAACAGTGGCAGGTGCTGGAACAGGGGCTGCTTGAACTGGTGCCGGTGCAGTAGCAGGGGCTGTAATGGAAGTATTTACTTTATCTAATAAACCTTTATCAGATGCAGTACCACCAGATTTTAAGAATAAGGTAGAAGTCATGGCTAATACAGCAATTACTGCAGCGAAAACCCAAGTGCCTTTTTCAAGCACATCTGTTGTTTGCTTAACGCCCATGAAATTATTGGTAAGGCCGCCTACATTCGCATTTAAACCTCCACCCTTTGGATTTTGAATTAAGACCATAAATCCAAGGCCTAAACAAGCCACAATAATCAATATCAAGTAAAGTGTAATCATTTCTTTTGTTTTATTTGTTCTATTCTTAACGCAAAATAAACGGATTTTTCAGGAAAAATAAAACTTAATTTGGAATAGATGTCGATGGCTTTGCGCTTATTGCCTTGTTTTAGCCATATTTCGGCCATGGCTTCGGTGATCACATCGGCCGTGGTATTGGCTTTTTCAGCAATAGCGGCTATTTCCTTCTCGTTTTCCTCGGCCATTTCCTCCATCACAGGAATGCCCTCTTTTTGCTTTAAAACCTTTAACCAGGCGGTAAAACTCCTTAATTGTTGAGTGAATTTGTCCTGAGGAACCTTGGAAAGGTCGATTTCAATACCCTGGGCAGCAAAATAGTCGGCTTTCGCGGCAATGGCTATTTCTGCTTCATAGGCTAATTCTATGGTTTCAATAGGCTCCTTAAATTGAGCAAACTGTGCTGAAATGAGGTTGGTTACTTTATCGTCCAAGGGGGCTGCAATGGTATCTTCCTCTTGTTCTTGTAAAATTTGGTGAAGGTGTAAAGCAGTAGGAAAGTAGCTAGTTGTTTTTTGCATTTGTTCTTGAAATAAAGGCGAACCTACTAATGCATATTTTTTAGCTAATAAAAATTGTAAGCTAGCACTATAAGGATGCGTTTCTACCCATTTTTCTAAGTCAGCGGTCTCAATAGATTCTAAATTGCCATGACCAGTCCATTGAGCTAATATTTTATTATGTAGGGCTGAAGGCATGCTTACCAGTTTGAAAAAATTTGATTAAAGATATCGTCTGTAATATTTCTAAGGATGTCTTCCATTAGTTGTCCTTCTGCTTGATTTAAAGTGAGGGTAGCAGAAAAATCAAAATTTCTAGTGACATCAAATTCTTGTTCTTTGTTATCTAAAGTCTTTTTTAAGACTACATGCACAGTTACCGTTAATCGGTTGGTACTTGCTTGTTTCTCACTTACACCCACTGTTTGAGAAGGGTCGTAATTGGTAATAGTTGCAAATATTTGATAATGCGCATCGTCGTTATTGGTTCTAGTCAATTTCGTTTGACTCATTATTTTTTGCATCAA
>JABMML010000034.1 GCA_013205585.1 Chitinophagaceae bacterium
GAATGACCTAATAAAAAGAAATTAGAAGAATCCATACCTAAGGCCTTTCTCACAGTTTCTACTTCTTCTACAAATCGTGGTAAATTCCATAAACTAGAATCGTTAGGGTTATCGGAATAAGCCGAACCTAATTGATCATAGTAGTAATATTCTATTTCAGCTAAAGGAAAATAAGAATCAAAACATTCAAAATATTCATGGGTAGAACCAGGCCCACCATGTAATAATAAAACTTTAATTTTCGGATTATTCCCCACTCTCTTTGTCCAAACATTAAACACCCCCTTACTGGTGGTAATAGGTATTAATTTAACACCCCCAGAAATTGTGTCTTCTCTGTTAGCATTGTCGAGGTAAGCCGATGGCTTATTTTTATCAAAATTACAGGCGCTAAATAGTAGCGTAGCCATTAATAATAATGAACTTAATTTTTTCATTTTTAATTATTTAGAAGGTTAAGATACAAATAAACTGTCAAAAATTATCCTGGGAATTTTTCCTGCCAGTCTAACATACCACCAGAAACATTCACCACATTTTTAAACCCATAGGGCTCTAACATTAGACAGGCTTGACCACTTCTATTGCCACTTCTGCAATAAATATATATGATCTCTTCTTTCATGTCCTCTATCTCGTCTAATTGTAAACTTTGTACATGGCCTAAGGGTAATAATATACCACCAATATTAAATGCTGCATGCTCATGTGGCTCGCGCACATCAACTAAATTAATTTTTTCGCCTGCGTCTAATTTTGCTTTTAAAGCTTCTACTGTAACGGTTTGCATCTTATTATATTTAAAGTGAATTATTTATAGTATTTATAAAATTGGAATGGGTCTATTATTAAAATATACTAGCTTTTTGTAATCAGTTTCAACATTAGTTTTATAATCGTGTTTCGTCTTACTTAATGGTATCTCTTTTTGTAATAACAGGGGCTACTTTATCAATGACTAAGTCAATGGCAACGCCTTGTATAGTTACATTTTTTACAGGCATCCCTAAAGAATCTAATACAGAAGAATAAGTACCAGGGTTTTGTTGAATCACAAAGGCATTAGCTGTGTCTTGTATAACACCATTGGCTGAAATATTTCCAACAAGTAGTCCCATACTGGCAATTTGCATTTTAGCCATCGCAACAGTTAAACCCAATAGGTCTGGCACTTCCATACCAATACTTGCACCCCCATCTCCTACCGTAAAATTAATTAAGGTTCCGGATACAATTTTAGTACCAGGGGCTATAGGTGTATTACCTACTAACTGTTCTACAATTACATTTTTATTTCTATCTGCCACTAAATTAATAGTACCAATTCTTAAACCTAATACTTTTAAATAAGTTTGTGCGCTCTTTAAAGAAAATCCAATTAAATTAGGCATGTCTACCTGCGGTGCAATGACACGGTTAATGGTTAAAAAAATAGTTCTTCCTTTTTTAACTACCTCGTCTGCTTCTGGGGTTTGTCTCAATACAGAGTTTCTTGCAAGCGTATCTACATATATAGAATCTTGTAAAACCAAATCAAAGCCTAGGGCTTTAATATTTTTTTCAGCAGCGGTGACATCTAATCCTAAAACATTGGGTACTTTTTCTGTCTTACCATTGCCTGTAATCCAACCTAAGGAAAAGAAGAATAATACTAATAAAACTATTACAGCGCCAATACCTGCTAAGATATTCACCCATAAAGGCTTTTTTAATAATTTATCTATGAATTCCAAAATATCGGATATTGTTTAAAGGCTATTTATAAATATGAACTACGCTCATTATTTCGAAGCTAAACTATCTTCTATAATAGTTGCATAAAAATCGGTTAAATTCAAGCCCATGGCCCTTACTTGTTGAGGGATAATACTCGCTTCACTTTGTCCAGGCACTGTATTCACTTCTAACAAGAAGGCTTTCTGTGCTTTTTCATCATATATGAAATCTATTCTTACTACCCCTCTACAATTTAAAATACCATATACTTTATTTGCTGCATCAGATAAATCCTTGAACATGGTCTCTGTAATTTTTGCAGGTGTGATTTCTTCACTCTTGCCTTCATACTTTGCCTCAAAATCAAAAAATTCGTTTTCAGTTGTAATTTCAGTAATGGGTAAAACAGTAGTCACCCCTTTTGATTTAAATACCCCAATGGTGAACTCTCTTCCACTTATAAATTCTTCTACTAATACTTGCGTGTCTTCTTTAAATGCTTTTTCTAAGGCAGGCGCTAATTCTAAAGCGGTATTTACTTTACTAATTCCAAAACTACTTCCTCCATTATTAGGCTTTACAAATAAAGGCAGTGTAACTTGCGTTAATATTTGATCCGGTGTAAGTTGAGTAGAGGAAATTAAATGTAATGACTTTGCGACCGCAATACCTCCAAAACCAGCCACGGCCACTGTGTATCTTTTATTAAAAGTTAAGGCCGAGGTGGCCGTATCGCAACTTGTATAAGGCAAACCAATTAAATCGAAATAGCCTTGCATTTTTCCATCTTCCCCTGGTGTACCATGGATACACATTAAAGCAATATCGAAATTAATTTTAAGACCTCCTTCCATAATGCTAAAGTCGGCTCTATCCACCGCTACTTCTTCTCCTACTATATTTTCATACCACCAACCCGTAGGATGAATATCTACTAAATACACATCGTATTTATTTTTGTCCAAGGCATTCATTACAGTTTGGGCACTCTTATAACTAATTTGTGCTTCAGAACTTAAACCGCCTGTAACAAGTGCTACCTTTTTTTTCATGTAGGGTAATTGATGTCCAAATTTACTTAATAGAAGGCATAAAAAAAGGGAAATTAATTCCCTTTTTAAAAATGACTCTTATAAATAACTCTAGTTGGTTATTAAGCGTGTAGTCTGTCTTTTTTAGCTAACAATACTTCTACTGTTTCTACATACATTTCATCTGGAATGCAACAGTCTACTGGACAAACAGCAGCGCACTGAGGCTCTTCGTGGAAACCTTGACACTCTGTACACTTATTAGGTGTAATATAATAGGTATCGGCAGCTACTGGCGCAATTCTTTGTCCAGCGTCTACTGAAGATCCGTCTAATAAAGTGAAAGCACCTTTAACGGTTGTACCATCAGCTACAGCCCATTCTACACCACCTTCGTAGATAGCGTTATTTGGACATTCTGGTTCACAAGCACCGCAGTTAATACATTCATCCGTAATTTTGATAGCCATAAAAAATTATTTAAATTTAGTAACGTAATTTTGCCCTACAAATATATAGAACAAGCATGAACTTACAAGCAAGAATTGAGCATTTTTTTACCTTAGGCGAGACCTTTTTTGACCCCAAAAATGAGGCCTTCCAATTAGCTAAACAAAAGGCTTTTCAACAAAATTCTTGGTTTTTACCGGTTTTCATGGATCATGCTACTAGTCAAATAAAGCAATCTTTTTTATCCTTAGATGCCCTAAAACACTGGGCGAATAAGTATCCTAGCCTTTCAGATGCACCCACTGGAAAAAAGGTAGGAATTGTAATGGCAGGCAATATTCCACTCGTTGGTTTTCACGATTTACTCAGTACTTTAATAGCAGGGCATACAGCTGTTGTAAAGCTTTCCTCAAAAGATACCATTTTAATGAAATATGTGATTGAATCCCTTATTGAAATTAACCCGGCCTTTGAAGACTTAATTATAGAACAAGAACAGCTTAAAAACTGCGATGCCTATATTGCCACAGGTAGTAATAATACGGGCCGCTATTTTGAACAATACTTTGGCAAATACCCACATATTATTAGAAAGAATAAAACATCTATTGCCATTTTAGATGGGCAGGAGTCCAAGGCTGAATTAGATTTACTAGCCGACGATATGCTGCTGTATTTTGGAATGGGTTGCAGAAATGTGACTCAAATTTGGGTGCCCGAGGGCTATGATTTTATACCCTTACTAGAGGCCATGAAAAAATATAACTATTTAGGGGACGAACATAAGTACAAGCATAATTATGACTATCAATTAGCCCTGCTTATGATGAACCGACAATTTTACATGGATACCGGCGGTATATTATTAAGTGAGAACCCTTCTCCCTTTGCGGCACTCTCTCAAATTCACTACCAGTTTTATACCCCCGGCAAACTACCCACTATTGACAGCAGCGAAATTCAATGTATTGTTGGCCAAAACGGGATTACTTTTGGAGGCCCTCAAAAACCTAGCCTCTTAGAATATGCCGACGGGGTGGATACCCTTGAATTTTTGAGTAAAATTCAATAAAAACGAATATTTTCGTAAATATTTTGTTAAAGCTGCTTAAACGGTTTTGTGACAAAATTTCAGCTTCGTTAATTTGTACCTGAATTGGTATCAAATTTGTGAAGTATGAGTAGAACAAATTTTTTACTATAAAAATAAAAGTATGAATATGAACTTAAAAAATGTAGCAGCCATTATTGGTATTAGTGCTATTACTACTGTGGTAAGTATGTGGGCTTATGGAAAAATTTCAAAATCTAATTCAAGTTTTGAAACCGATGGTAAACTGCCTGCTAATTATGCAAGTTTTTTTAATGGTAGCGCACCGGCCACTACTGTTGACTTTACCCCTGCTGCCAATGCAGCCTCTCCTGCCGTGGTGCATATTAAAACAAAGACCAATGCAAAAAAAGTAGAGACCAATCAAAGAAGACAAAGAAATCCTTTTTCTGATTTTTTCGGGGATGAAGATATGTTTGGTGATTTTTTTGGTGGCCCCAGAATGCAACCAGAACAAAGAGCCAGTGGTA
The DNA here is from genome assembly GCA_013205585.1 of Chitinophagaceae bacterium. Taxonomy (GTDB): domain Bacteria; phylum Bacteroidota; class Bacteroidia; order Chitinophagales; family Chitinophagaceae; genus Sediminibacterium. The sequence continues at coordinate 4,779 of JABMML010000034.1, forward strand.
GTGGTGTATTAATTACAGCAGACGGATATATTGTAACCAATAACCACGTAGTAAATGGTGCCGATGAAATTAATGTAACGCTAACGAATAAGAAAACCTATAAAGCAAAAGTAATTGGCGTTGATGCCAGCAGCGATATAGCCGTTATAAAAATTGAAGCAAGTGGATTACCATATTTAGTATATGGTAATAGTGATGAAATTAAATTAGGACAGTGGGTACTTGCTATTGGTTATCCTTTAAATTTAGATGTAACTATTACAGCAGGTATTATTAGTGCCAAAAACCGTTCTATTGATATTAATTCAAGACAGAGCGATAAGCCAGTAGAATCGTTTTTACAAACAGATGCTGCGGTGAACCAAGGCAATAGTGGCGGCGCATTAGTAAATACAAGTGGTGAGCTAGTAGGTATCAACTCTGCCATTGCCTCTCCTACTGGTTCTTATGCGGGTTATGCTTATGCCATTCCTGTGAATATTGTGAAAAAAGTAGTTACTGATATTGTAAAATACGGTACAGTACAAAGAGCTTATTTAGGTATTAGTTATCCTAAAGATGGTTTGTCTGATGAGGAATTAAAGAAAATATTAGAAGACCTTAATACAAAGTATAAAGAAGGAGATGGTATATTAATTTCTGATGTATTAGACGGAGGCGCTGCGAAAGCGGCTGGCATTAAAAAAGGAGATATACTTTTAAAAATTAATGGAGTGGCTGTAAAAACTTCTCCAGAATTACAAGAACAAGTTTCTCGTTATAAGCCAGGAGATAAAATGAATTTAGTGGTAAAGCGTGATGGCAAGGAAATGACCATGGTTGTAACACTAAAAGCAAAATTAGGCACTACGGACTTAGTAAAAAGTTCTAAGGCTGCTGAAAAATTAGGTGGTAAATTAGAAACCATTGATAAAGCCACTGCTCAAAAAAATGATTTAGAAGGCGGTGTTTTAATTAAAGAATTAGGCACTGGTATTATTGGTAAAAGCAGAATTGAAAAAGGATTTGTGATTACACATGTGAATGAAGAACCTATTAAAACAGTAGAAGAATTTTATGAGGCTTTGAAAAAAGCAAGTTCTAGCAGTGTTAAAATTTCAGGGGTCTACCCTGGTTATTTTGGTAACTACGCATTTATTTTAAATTTAAATGAATAAGTAATTTAATAAAGATTGTTTTTGGTTGGGTTAGGTGGAAAGAAAAGGCCTCTCGTTAATTCGGGGGGCTTTTTTATTTATTTAAATTTAGTATTAAGGTTTCTTATTAGTAGAAACTAAATAATAGCTACCTGTAGAGTAGTTGTTTGTTAAATCATTGAAAGTTACATCAGTAGCTGTAGGTGTTGCAGTATATGGGTAAGTAATAACACCATTCATTCCTAACAAACCATTTGCACCATAATCTCCATTAGGTTCTCCATAAGTTGTATTTCTTAACCACCATCTTCCTCCATCTTTAACTCTGTATGAATTTGCTGGTAAATTGGTAGATGCACCTGATGTACCATAGTAAGTTGGGTCTCTCATTATATAAGTTGTATAATTTGCAGCTGATGTATTATAAACTCCATATGCAGTTTGAAAATAATTAGAGAAACTTGACCCATAAGTTGACGGATTAGAAGTTATTGCAGCATTCACTGCGTTTGCCATAGCTCTCCAATGTTGTGGACTTCTTGGCATGACTAAATCTAGCCCTAAAGACGTACCCCCATTTGTTGCTGTTACAGTTGAAACACTTTGTCCTCCAATTACAAAATAAAAGTCATAGCCACCTCCCTCTTCTGTCATATCAACATACATTTGAATTGCATTAGATTGCCCAGCAGGTTTAATATAATACCATCCGGATGGACTTGTTGGGAAATTTTGTGCCAATTCATATCCACTTGCAGGCGCAGTAGCTTGAGATAAACCAGAACCAGCCGCAGGTGCAGGAGTTGTGAAACTTACTGGAGTGCCATAATTTGTCCCTTGACTATTTGTTGCATAAGAACTTACATAATAAGTGGTGTTAGGAATTAAGCCAGTTATTGTTCCTGTGTAAGAACCAGTTGTTCCAGATACCGTAGTAACACTATTAGTTAATGAAGGTATTGTCGTAGTTGCTGCAGTTGAATACACAAAACCTCTTGCACTAATTGCAAGTCCATTATCTGAACTAATATTACCTGCCATAGCAGCTGTATAATAAGTTATTGAACTAGCTGCAGAAGTTGCTGCTACAGTTGGCGCTCTTAAGGTTGTAAAGCTTCGTTGCGAACCATAATCGGTACCATTACTATTTGTGGCATAGGCCCTCACATAGTAGGTTGTGGATAGAGTTAACCCAGATATATTACTTGTAAATGAACCACTACC
>JABMML010000035.1 GCA_013205585.1 Chitinophagaceae bacterium
CTCTCTACTACGAATATCCATTGAAGAATTAGGTTGAAATGCATTCCAATACATATGGAAATAAACCTTGCGTAAAGTATCGGGTGAATTATTAGTGTATATTAATTCTTCTGTCCCCTTCATTATATTAGTAGTAACGTCAAGGGCTGCTTTAATTTTATAGTCGATACGTTGTTGCCAACGATCGGCTTGGGCATTGGAGAAATTTGCAAAACAAATAAATGCAAGAATAGATAGAATTGACTTCTTTTTCATAGGACTGAATTAAGAAGCTAATTTAATTCATTAATTAGAAAAAGTCTAATTAAATATATGTACGGGGATATAAATGAAAATCGCTTTTCTAAGGTTTCCCCTCTACCACAATCACAATCTCTCCCTTCACCTGCTTGGAAGAGAAATGGGTAATTAAGTTGGCTAAAGTGTCGGAGATATTTTCTTCATATATTTTGGTAAGCTCTCTACTTACAGAAGCCTGCCTATCGGCGCCAAAATGAGTCGCAAATAATTCTAATGTTTTTACCAAGCGCATAGGGCTTTCATAAAATATCATGGTGCGCTCTTCATTCGCCAAGGATTCCATTAAAGTTTTTCTACCTTTTTTTAAGGGGATAAAACCTTCGAATATAAAACGAGTGGCAGGCAAACCACTATTTACTAATGCTGGTACAAAGGCAGTAGCACCAGGTAAACTTGTAATAGCCACCCCAGCTGCTTTACAAGCGCGTACTAATAAAAATGCTGGATCGGAAATACCAGGTGTGCCTGCATCGGTAATTAAGGCAATATTTTTCCCGGCTTGTAATTGTTGTACTAAATGATCCACTACCTTATGCTCATTGTGTTGATGATAAGGCGTAAGTGGCTTATGAATTTTATAATGCTGTAATAACTTAGAGGAAGTACGCGTGTCTTCACATAAAATGAAATCTACTTCTTGAAGTACTTCAATGGCTCTGAAAGTAAAATCTTTTAAATTTCCAATAGGTGTGGGAACTATGTATAACATGGAAATAATTAAAAAATTAATTAAAAGTATCTAGGACTTAAGCACCTCAATTTCAAAATATTCCATTACTGCATTGGCTAATAATTGCTTGCTAGCCGTTTCTGCAATTTCTTTAGCGGCTGCTTCGTTGGCTGCTTCAATTTCTAATTTAATATGCTTTCCTACTCTTACATCTTTTACACCTGTCATACCTAAATTATGTAGGCCACCTAAAACTGCCTTTCCTTGAGGATCTAATAAATCTTTCAAAGGCATTACTTTAATTTGAACTTGAAATGTCATACGAATTTTATTGAGTGATTGTTTTTCTGTAAAACAAAGATACTAAGCAATAGCCAATAAAGCCAAATGGGATGGCCATCCATTTAAAAAAGTAGGCAGAAATAATGGTTTCTACTGCTACTAAGGCTAAGGGTAGTATTAATTTCTTCTTACCACTAAAACTCTTCAAAGCTAGCATGGGCCTATCCATCACCATCAGATAAGAAACTATAATAATATAGATATACCAAAATGTAGGGTTCAATAATAATGTAGAGAAAATGGTAGTTTGAGACTGCCAATAGACTAAGGGAAAGGCTGCTGTTAAAATACCAATCATGGGAATAGGCACCCCTTTAAAATAAGTAGTTTGGTCTGGGTCGATATTGAATTTAGCTAAACGGTAGGCTCCCGCTAAGGCAATAATAAAGGCAGGCACCATCATGAGTGTAGTATGTGATAAGGCATTGATATCGGTAGCAAGTGATAGTCTTAAAAATTGAAAAACAATAAAGGAGGGCGCTACGCCAAAACTAACTACATCTGCAAGCGAATCGAGTTGCTTTCCTAGTTCAGAATTTACTTTTAATAAACGCGCCACAAACCCATCAAAAAAATCAACCAGCGCTGCAAGTCCAATAAACATACTCGCATAATAAATTTGTTCTGGAATTTCAATGACCATATCCCCTGTTTCATCTAAGGTGGCCATGGTGCCCGATTGAAAACTAACCAGAATGGCCAGGCAACCAAAAAATAAATTAAGCAGTGTAATTAAATTAGGAATCTGTTTTTTCATCTTCGTTTTTATTTTTTACCGCTTTTAACCTTACGCATCAAAGTTTCAATTTCTTCAGCTTTAATAGGTATATTTTTCATTAAATCCTGATGACCTGTTTTGGTAATACAAATATTATTTTCAATACGCACACCCATTTTTTCTTCTTTAATATAAATACCCGGCTCTAACGTAAATACCATGCCTGCTGTAATAGGTGCAGTTCTGGTACCTAAGTCGTGCACATCTAATCCTAAATGATGCGATATGCCATGGTATAAATATTTTCTATAGGCCCTATTTTCAGCATCTTCATTTTTAATATCTGATTTACTTAATAAACCAATTTTTAAAAATTGCTTACTCGCTTCCTCGCCCACCTTATCTGTATAATGTACAATACTAATGCCAGGTTTTAAAATAGACTTACCATAATCATGCAAATGCAAACAAGCATTGTATACTTCTTTTTGTCTTTTCGTAAACTTTCCATTCACAGGGACTGTTCTAGTTAAGTCGGCGCAGTAGCCGCCATATTCTGCTCCAAAATCCATCAAAATTAATTCGCCGTCCTTACATACATTGTTATTACTTGTATAATGTAAGGTTCTTGCATTATCACCACTAGCAATAATACTATGATAAGCAACACCCGTTGCGCGTTGAGATAAAAAAGAATGATAAATTTCTGCTTCAATTTCATATTCCTTCACGCCAGGTTGAATGAATTGTAATAATCTTCTAAAAGCTACTTCAGTAATATCAACAGCCTTTTGAATTACCTGCACTTCTTCTTTGGTTTTCACGGCACGTAATTCTTTCATAATAGTAGCAGCTCTGCAAAATGTATGAAGTGGATACCTTGCTTTCATTTCATCAATAAAACGGTATTCACTGGTTCTTAATAAATTATTCTTTCGATCGTTTTCATTAGAGTCTAAATAAATGGCGTCCGCTAAATGCACCCATTGTTGTAAGGATGCGTCCATTACATCCACCCATACAATTGTTTTAATTCCAGAAATAGTTTTGGCTTCATTGGCTCTTAATCTTTTACCATCCCAAATTTCTTTTAACTCCTGTGGTCTTACAAGTACTAATACTTCTCTATATTTTGGATCGGGGTTGTCTGGAAATAAAATAACCATTGAACCCTCTTGCTCAATACCCGATAACCAATATAATTCGGTGTTTTGTTTAAAGTCATGCAAGGCATCTCCATTCGTAGAATATTCATCGTTACTTACAAAAATAGCAATACTGTTTTTTTGCATTTTGGAAATAAAACGCTTTCTATTTTGAATAAATATTTGGGGGTCTAAGGCTGTATATTTCATAATAAAAACTTTTTAATTAGTAAGGGCAAGTTAATTAAAAAATGAATCCTTTAGGCGATCTTACCCCAGCCAATTTTGCTTTTTTGACTAATTAAAAAACGCCTAACTACTGCATTTTCAGGCAATTGAAGCGTAGGATCTTTTTCACATAGCGCGAAAGCCGCTAATCTTGCTTCTTCCAATGCTTTTTTATCATTAATAATATTGGCTAATTTAAAGTTCAAAGCACCACTTTGTCTGGTACCATCTATATCTCCAGGGCCTCTCAATTCTAAATCCTTTTCGGCAATTAAAAAACCATCATTGGTATTACACATTATTTTTAATCTTTCCTTCGCCTCTCTACCTGCTTTCACACTACTTAATAATATACAATAACTCTGTTCTTTTCCTCTACCCACCCTGCCTCTTAATTGATGTAATTGTGATAAACCAAATTTTTCTGCGCTCTCTATCACCATCACCGATGCATTGGGCACATTCACCCCTACTTCAATGACTGTGGTGCCCACTAATATTTGTGTGTCACCTGTTTTAAATCGGTGCATATTGGTTTCTTTCTCCACACTGCTTTGTCTTCCGTGCACCATACTAATTTTATAGGTTGGTTCTGGGAAAAAACTTTTTACTTGCTCATAGCCCTGCATTAAATCTTCAAAACTTAATTTTTCACTTTCTTCAATTAAAGGATATACATAATAAGCCTGTCTTCCTTTTATAATTTCTGTTTTGACAAAATCCATAACACTGGCTCTAGAAGTTTCATATCGGTGCACCGTTTTAATGGGTTGTCTGCCAGGAGGTAATTCATCCATCACACTGTAATCTAAATCGCCAAAGGCCGTCATGGCTAATGTTCTTGGAATAGGTGTTGCTGTCATGACTAATACATGCGGAGGAATGGTCGATTTTTTCCAAAGCCTAGCGCGTTGCGCCACACCAAATCGGTGCTGTTCATCAATGACCGCTAAGCCTAAATTTTTAAATTGTACCACATCTTCAATAATGGCGTGGGTACCCACTACAAAATGGATATCATCTTCCAATAACCCTTTTAAAATTCTTCTTCGCTCTCCAATTTTTGTACTACCCTTTAATAATGCAATTTCAATGGGCATATCTTTTAATAATTCTGATAAGCTTTCATAGTGCTGTGAAGCTAGAATTTCGGTAGGCGCCATTAAACAACTTTGAAAACCATTGTCAGCGGCAATTAACATAGCAAGTAATGCTATCATGGTTTTACCACTACCTACATCTCCTTGTAAGAGCCTGTTCATTTGATACCCTTTGCCTACATCTTGTCTAATTTCTTTGATGACTCTTTTTTGTGCGCCCGTTAGTTCAAAAGGTAAATGTTTATTATAAAAAGTATTAAAGTAGTTGCCTACTTTTTCAAATAACTGCCCCTTGCTATTTTTATGTCTATCAATTTTTATTAAATTAAGTCTTACTTGTGCTATAAATAGTTCTTCAAAAATTAATCGGTCTACGGCTTCTTTATAATGCGCTTGCGATCTGGGGAAATGTATTTGTCTGTAGGCCTCCCACCTGCCCATTCTACTTTCTAATAAATGAGTGGGTAAATTTTCGAGAACGTCTGTTTCACTTATTTGTTGAAATAAAGTTTGTGTGAGTTTGCCTATTTGTTTGGCATTCAGCCCACGGGCTTTTAATTTTTCAGTGGTAGAATAAACAGGTTCTAATAAAGATTTCTGCGACATAGTACTCGCCACATAAGGTTCAATTTCTGGATGCACCATTTGGGCCTTCCCATTAAAAAAACTCACCCTTCCAAATACTAAATAAGCCTGGCCCTCTATTATATTTTTTTGTACCCAAGTAATGCCTTGAAACCATGCTAGTTCAATGGTGCCCGTTTCGTCTTTTAATTGGGTCACCAAACGCTTCGCCCTTTTTACTCCAATAATGTCAATGCCTTGTAAAACCCCTTTTATTTGTATAAAATCCATATCGGGCGTGATGGAGGCAATGGTGCCTACCTTGGTTTTGTCAATATGGCGATGCGGAAAATGATGCAGTAGGTCGTTAAAAGTGAATAAACTCAGCTCTTTTTTAAGCATATCTGCCCTTAGAGGGCCCACCCCTTTAAGGTATTCAATGGGGTTAGATAAAAGAGAAGCTGTTGACAAACTAAATATTTTTAAATTCTGTACAAATATCCCAAAAAGATGGCAAAAAATGGGTTCCTGATTCATTATCTTCGCAGTTCTATGAAAAAGGAAATTGTATTAAGCGGAATTAGGCCTACAGGCTTCTTGCACCTAGGCAATTATTTTGGGGCCATGCGTAATTATGTACGTATGCAAGACGAATACAACTGTTATTTTTTCGTAGCCAACTGGCATAGCTTAACCACACATCCCGATACTAAAACTTTAAAAGAAAGTGTACTAAGAGTAGTGGCTGAAAATATTGCTTGTGGACTAGATCCAGAAAAAGTGTCTTTATATGTTCAAAGCGATGTGCCAGAAATTGCAGAATTGTATCTGTATTTAAATATGTTGGCTTATAAAGGAGAATTAGAAAAGACAACCTCTTTTAAAGACAAAGTGCGCATGCAACCCGAAAATGTAAACGCGGGACTACTTACCTACCCTGTTTTACAAGCAGCCGATATATTAATACACCGCGCGGTGAAAGTGCCTGTGGGCAAAGATCAAGAACAAAATTTAGAAATGGCACGCAATTTTGCGGAGCGTTTTAATTACAGATACGGCGAAACCTTTCCTTTGCCTTATGCCTTTAATTATAATAGCGAACTGGTAAAAATATTAGGCCTTGATGGCAATGGCAAAATGAGTAAAAGCGAAAACCAGAACACGACTTTGTTTTTAGCAGATGAAGACGAGGCTATTCGAAATAAAATTAAAAAAGCCAAAACCGATCAAGGACCCCTGACACCGAATTCAGTAATGCCCGATTATATTGAGAACTTATTTACCTTAATGAAATTGGTGAGTAGCACCGATACCGTGAAAAAATTTGAAAATGATTTTAATAATAGCAGTGAGGGAAATTGTATCATAAGATACGGAGATATGAAAAAGCAATTGGGGGAGGATATGGTTAGTTTTATTCAACCTATTCGTAATCAGGCGCTTGATTTACAAAACAACAAAGACTTACTTATAAAGATCATTAGACAAGGTGCAGATAAAGCCAGAGCAAGCGCTTCAGATACCTTGTCCATTGTAAGAAAGGCCGTTGGGATGGATTATTAAACAAGGCGAATTAATTATCAACAAAGATTAGATAGTACTAAACTATTTTGTATTTTCACGAATCATGGCAAAAGTTAAAAAACCAAAACACGTTGCAGTTGCAGGAAACATTGGAGCGGGTAAAACTACCTTAACCGAAATGTTAAGCAAGCATTATCGTTGGATACCTCAATTTGAGGATGTAGACCACAACCCCTACTTGATGGATTTTTATGACGACATGACGCGTTGGAGTTTTAATTTGCAAATCTATTTTTTACATGGCCGCTTGAACCAAATTTTAGAAATTCAAAGAGGAACTGAAACAATCATTCAAGATAGAACCATTTATGAAGATGCTAATATTTTCGCTCCCAACTTGCATGAGATGGGCCTAATGAGCAAAAGAGATTTCGATAATTATTTTGGATTTTTTAGTACTATTAAAACAATGGTACAGCCTCCCGACTTACTCATATATTTGAAAGCTTCTGTTCCTACCTTGGTTTCTCAAATTCAAAAAAGAGGTAGAGAATATGAAGAAAACATTCGTTTGGATTATTTAAAAAAATTAAACGAGTACTATAATAAATGGGTGGATGGCTATAAAGAAGGCCCCATTCTAATTATTGACTGCGATAAAAATAAATTTGGCGAATCAGAAGAAGATTTAGGCGAAATCATTAGCAAGGTGGACGGCATGTTGTATGGACTTTTTTAAAATAGCCCATTTAAAAATTATTTTACTGGTATGAACAATATTACTCTTTCCCTATTAGAAGAAATAAAGTCTATTGTAGGGGCTACTTACTTTTTTACAGACGAAGAAAGCTTTGCTAAATACGGCAGTGATGAAACTGAAAAATTGCATTACGCACCTCAGGTAGTAGTAAAGCCAAGAAATGCAGAAGAAATTTCAAAATTATTAATATTTTGTAACCAACATTTAATTCATGTCACACCAAGAGGCGCTGGTACTGGACTTACAGGTGGGGCCCTACCTCATTTAGGAGGTTTGGTTATTTCTATGGAGCGTTTTAATTCCATTTTAGAAATTGATGAAAGAAATTTACAAGTCACTACCGAGCCTGGAGTCATCACTGAAGTTCTACAAAATGCAGTAAAAGAAAAGGGTTTATTCTATCCTCCCGACCCAGCAAGTAAAGGAAGTTGTTTTATTGGGGGTAATATCTCAGAAAATTCTGGAGGGCCTAAGGCGGTAAAATATGGTGTTGTAAAGGACTATGTTTTAAACTTAGAAATAGTTTTACCTACTGGTGAAATTATATGGACAGGTTCCAATGTTTTAAAAAATGCAACTGGCTATAACTTAACGCAGTTAATAGTAGGCAGTGAGGGTACCTTGGGTATTGTTACTAAAATTGTTTTAAGATTAATTCCACATCCAAAGTTTGATTTATTAATGCTTGCTCCATTTGATAGTGTAGAAAAAGCGAGTGAAGCAGTGAGTGCTATATTTAGAGCAGGTATTACGCCAAGTGCCATGGAACTAATGGAAATTGAATCTATTAAATTAGCTAGCAAATTATGTGAAAGCACTGCTATTGCTATTACCGAAAACTTAGCGGCACATTTAATTATAGAAGTAGATGGTAACGACAAAGATGTATTGATGAAGGATATGGAAGCCATTGCTGAAGTATTGTCAAATTTCGAAGTGGGTGAATTATATTTCGCCGATGATGCCCAACAAAAAAATGAACTTTGGAAAATTCGCAGAAAGGCAAGTGAAGCCTCTGTAGCAGCAGGTTATACGATTGAAGAAGATACGGTAGTGCCTCGAGCTGAATTACCCAAATTAATAAAAGGTGTTAAAGCATTGGCCCTTGAAAATGGATTCAAAGTTGTTTCTTATGGTCATGCGGGAGATGGTAATTTACATATCAGAATAAACCATCCTAAGTACAAAAAGAGTTATGAAAATGAGGAGATACAAACCATCCTCTTTAAAATTTTCGAATTGGTAAAATCTCTTGGAGGTACTATTAGTGGAGAGCATGGCATTGGTCTAATTCAAAAATCTTTTATGCCAGTGATGTTTGATCCTATAAGTATGGAATTAATGAAAGGCATTAAGAGATTATTTGATCCTAATAATATTTTAAATGCAGGTAAAATATTTGATTTAAAAAAATAAAATTCGCAGTTTTATTTAAATGCTTACTCCCCTTATGATAAGATCCAATAAATTATTAAGTGCCCTTCTTATACTAAGTATTCTAATTATAAGCCATACAGCACAAGCTCAAAATATTATTCAAACCCAAAAAGTGTTGGAAGAAGAAAAGCCCATCTTATTTGGTGGAGGTTTATTACTAGGTGGAGGAAATAACTCTTTTCAATTGGGTCTTAATCCTGAATTACTTAAAAGCTATAATAAATACATTGACGCAGGTGTTATTGCCAATATTTATTATTCTTCTTTTAGTATAACACAAGTTTCCAATGAAAAAATTAAAAACTTTCAATTAGGTGCAGGTGTATTTGCAAGAGTATGGCCTATTGAACAATTCTTCATTCAAATACAACCAGAATATAATAGAACTTGGACTTCTGCCAATAATTATAGTAATGGCGTAAGGGCTAGTACTAATTTTGGTGCCACAAGTATACTAGGCGGCATTGGGTACGGCAAACATAATGCAGATGGTATGTCTTATTTTTCTGTAATGATAGACTTATTAAACGCCGACCAATCTCCCTATAAAATTGGTCAAACCAGCGCACAACCTATCATTAGAGCAGGCGCGGGATTTGCTATTTTCAGAAAAAAGAAAAAATCGGATTAAAAAAAGTAGCTAATTAAGATAATAGAAACTTAAGATAGTAGAGGCTTAAGCGCTTCTACAGAAGTACAAACAATGATTCTATCTTTCCAATTATCATACATAAATCCATCTGTATCCATTTTATCTAAAAGATGAATAAGGGCATCATAGTATCCATCAATATTAAGTAAGAAAACTTTCATATTGTGTATTTTTAAATTATTCCAAGTGAGCATTTCAAATAACTCATCTAATGTTCCCATGCCACCAGGAAGCACTAAGGCTGCATCGCCTTTTTCATAGAGTATTTTTTTTCGATCATGCATCGTCTGCGTAATAATTAGTTCCGTTAAACCAGTATGCTGCGCTTCCCATTCTAATAATAATTTGGGCATAATGCCTATTACTTTGCCTCCTTTTGCCAGACAACCATTCGCCACTGCCCCCATCAAGCCTTTATTTCCACCTCCATACACTAAGTCTATATTTTTTTGTGCCAATAAATTACCTAAAGAAGTGGCTTCATTTAAAAAACTTAGATTCGCCCCTGATTTTGAACCGCAGAAAACAGTGAGGGCCTTGATTTTCATAAAAACAATTTTTAAACTTGAATATGGAAGCAATTTAGTTAATTATTTCAAAGATTCTTATTACTTTGCTCATTCAAATCAAGACTATGAGCGCCTCGTTACTTTTTATATTTGTAATTATCTACTTTGCTATATTATTAGGGGTGGCTAAGATTGCTGGAAAGAATAGTAATAATATGTCTTTTTTTATAGGTAATAAAAATAGCAATTGGATGCTTGTGGCCTTTGGTATGATTGGCACTTCATTAAGTGGGGTTACCTTTGTAAGTGTACCAGGCGCCGTAGGTAAAGACGCCTTTCATTATTTACAAATTACCATTGGCTACCTTATTGGCTACCTCACTATTGCCTATGTTTTATTGCCCATTTATTATAAACTGAATCTTACATCAATTTATCATTACCTAGAACAAAGATTAGGTTTTACTGCCTATAAAACTGGGGCCTCCTTTTTTGTTTTATCCAGAACCCTAGGTGCCACCGCTAGGTTATATTTAGTGGTAAAAATATTACAAGTATTTATTTTAGATAGTTTGGGGGTACCTTTTTGGGCCACCACACTTGTTATTTTAATAATGATTTTATTATACACTTATGAAGGAGGTGTAAAAACCATTGTTTGGACAGATACCTTGCAAACATCTGGTATGTTAATGGGTTTAATTATTTGTAGTATTTATATTTTAAGCGATTTACATTTATCTGTAGCAGAAGGTTTACAGGCAATGCAATTAAAAGGTATTGCTACTGTTTTTAATACCGATGTGAATAGCAAATCTTTTTTCTTAAAACAAATTATTGGAGGCGCCTTTATTACCCTTACTATGACAGGCTTAGACCAAGAGATGATGCAAAAAAATATTTCAGTAAAAACTTTAAAAGATGCCCAAAAAAATATGGTCACTATTGGGTTCACGATGGTACTAGTCATTAGTTTGTTTTTATTTCTAGGTGGCTTATTAAATTTATACGCTGCACAAAATAATATTACTGCTACAGGAGATGACTTATTTCCGAGTATTGCGCTGTACCATATGCCTCCCTATATCTCTATTATTTTTATTTTAGCATTGATATCGGCTTTATTTCCAAGTGCTGATGGAGCTATTACTGCCTTAACTTCTAGTGTCTGTATTGACTTATTAGGTATGCAAAGAAATACGCAGTGGGATGAAGCTAAAAAGAAAAAAATTAGACAAAGAGTGCATTTAGGTTTCGCCTTCTTATTTTTATTAATAGTATTGGTATTTAAATGGATTGATAATAAAAGTATTATTGATTTACTATTAAAAATTGCCTCCTATACCTATGGGCCCCTTTTAGGTTTATTTGCTTTTGGCATACTTACTAAAAGAAAACTGGTAGACAAATGGTCGTTTATGCCTTGCTTTCTAGCCCCCATTTTATGCTTGCTGCTTGATTATGCACAACCCTTTGTTTTTGGCAACTTTAGAATTGGCCAAGAGCTACTCATTATCAATGGTCTACTAACATTTATAGGTCTTTGGGTAATTTCAAGGCCAAATACAGAAAAAAATTAGACCTTTGCTGCATGGATTTTATAAACCCATTGGCGACCGACTATACCCAAGCATATTCAAATGCAACTCCTAGCTATTTAAAGAGCTTATTTGAGGATACTTTGGCAACCCATGAACATGGCCACTTGCAAAGTAGCTGGACCCAGGGAGGTTTCTTAAGCTTTATAAGCAAAATGTTGGCGCCCACCCATATTTTAGAGATTGGCAGCTTTACTGGTTTTAGCGCTTTATGTTTAGCCGAAGGCCTTACTGAAAAGGGCGAATTACATACCATTGAATTAAGAGCCGAAGATGCACAAAAAGCAAAAGCTGCTTTTGATATAAATCCTAGATCAAAACAATTGCATATACATGTTGGTGATGCTAAAGAAATTATACCTACACTTCAAAAAAAATGGGACTTGGTATTTATTGACGCAGATAAAACTAGTTATATCGAATACTATAATATGGTACTACCCCTTTTAAACGATAAAGGAATAATTATTGTTGACAATGTTCTATTTCATGGAGAGGTATTGGAGGAGTCTATAAAAGGAAAAAGTGCCAAGGCCATACAGGCATTCAATGAGTATGTCTTTTCAGATCAAAATACCGAACAAG
>JABMML010000036.1 GCA_013205585.1 Chitinophagaceae bacterium
GTCTGCGACTTTGTCTGCGGCGCCGATTCATATCGCCATTTTCGCTTCGGGCGCCGGCACCAATGCAAGAAAAATTATAGAGTATTTTGAAAATAAGGACTTGCGAATTAAGGTTTCTTTAATTGTATGCAATGTTCCGGGTGCTGGGGTTTTGGAGATAGCTGAAGAAAAAGGCATTCCTAGTTTAATGATTAATAAATCAGATTTTGCTGCCAATGGTTATGTTGAAAGTTTAAAAAATGCAGGCATTGATTTTATAGTACTAGCTGGTTTTTTATGGAAGGTGCCTGAAGTATTGGTAAAGGCTTATCCAAAAGCTATTATAAATATTCATCCGGCACTACTTCCAAAATATGGAGGCAAGGGTATGTATGGTGAGCGTGTGCATGAAGCAGTTATTGCTGCAGGTGAAAAAGAGTCGGGCATTACTATACATTGGGTAAATGAGCATTACGATGAGGGTGCTATTATATTTCAAGCTAAATGTTCAATTGATGCTTCCGATACACCCACTAGCTTAGCGAATAAAATTCATGCACTCGAACATGCACATCTTGCAACAACGATTGAGAAGTTGTTGGGTTAGAGTTTATTTCTATTTCTGAAAAAGTTTTCTAAATTTTTTATTGTTAGGTAGCCAAAGAAAACAAATATAAGTAGGAAAATTATTCCATGGCCAAAACTTGGCTCCTTAGCAAACACAGTAAAATATAACATTAAGCTAGTTAATAAATAAACTGTACTAATAATATATTTTACTGTGTTAACAGGAATTTTTCTGTTTAATAAATATTTAGCAAGGATTATGTCGAAATACATGTTAAATTGATTAAATTAAAATTATCTAATTTATAAACCATGAATTGCGGGTAAATAATGCAATGGTAACAATTATTGCAACTATAATAGTAGCAACTATTGAACATGTCTTATTAATAAGTTGATTTTTGTGACCTATATAGAATAATATTCCATAAATGCCAAGCATAGAAAAACTTATTATATTACTATACTTCTGATCAATTAATGCAAAATAGAAAATAATAAAATTTGTAAAAATGGTAAGTCCCATAATACCAAAAAATATTTCTAATTATATTCTGTTCTTTGGTTAAATTATTGGTAGACATATATTAAATTATTAGTTAAAATAAAATTATAATTAGATAATTTCTTTTTTATAAAATAAATAAATTATCGCAGAAACAGGTAGGAAAAAAATAAGCACTGTCCATACTATTTTATTGTTTTTACTTTTAAATTTAGTTTTTGTAACATCATAAATGGCATAACCCCAAACAGCAATGTAAGAGATTATAAGAATTAGAATGATAAGATTTAAAGTAGTATTCATTTTTAATTATTATTTAAACATACAGTGCATAAAGCAAGCTACCGTGATGGAGCCATTACATGAAGGAATATGATCACAAAGAAACTTACATTCTGGATCTGAGTCACAGGCATCTTTGGCTTGTTTATAACAGATAGTTGTGCATTTAACACTAAATGTTTTAATTGAATTAGATTTTACTTTATCATTTTTTTGACTAATTGAATCATTTAGATCTGAAATTTTATAGTTTTTTATTGAAAAAGCTACAGTATTATCTATTCCAACACCTATATACGAAACGGTACCATTGCCATTTTTAAAATTATAATCCTTTTGATCAAGTAATAAAGAAGTATAACTAGTATCATTAATTTTTAAAGAATACATTGTGCCAAGGATTTTTCCATCATTATATAAAACAGGTGTAAGAATGTATTTTTCTGGAATACCTAAATATAATAATTCTGTTTGTTTTGAATTTTTAAAATCTAATTTAATATCATCCCCAAATTGTACATTAAATTTTGAGACATCAAATTTTTGCACAAAAGAAGTAATAATTGGATCAGTTATAAAATTATCGTTATTATTTTTTTTACATGATAAAGTTGTAATAAAGATAACAACTACTAATGATAGCAATTTTAATTTTTTCATAGTTTTTTAATTTATTTATTTATTTGTTAATAAATCAAAAGTAGCTGCCAATGAAATTCATAATCGCAGTATTTATACGTTTGAAACTTAGAAAGTTTTCTAAATAAAAAACCCACTCGATTGAAGTGGGCTTAAAATATTTTATTTCTATTTTTCTATTTTCTTTAATTGATTTTTAATTGAAATAGTCTTAAATACCTTTTGAATTGGTTGATCAAACAAAAATTTAGGGAATGTTATAAGTTCAACCTTCAAGGCCTCTGATAATTTTGCAATGGTTTCAAGTGATAGGTTTTCTTGACCTTTTAAAATCTTATTCAAGTATTCAGGGCTTACTCCAATGATTTGAGCTAAGGATTCGTTTGTCATATTCTCGTTTTCTTCAAGTGCTGCTAAAACCCTTAATGCAATATTGCTTGAATAATAAAGCCATTTCTTATTTTCAATTCTAAACTTTGCGTTTTGTAAATATTTACTTTGTGCTTCCATAGAAATTTTTGACTGAAAATTAAAATTAGAAATAAATTTTAAAAATAAACAAATAAGCATGCTATTTATTTCAGTAATAAATATAACTAGTTGTAAAATTTAATTTCAGCGTATTTATACACTTAACTTTTAGAAAATTTTCTAAATAAAAAACCCACTCGAATGAAGTGGGCTTAATAAAATTTTATGGTGAACTTACTTATTTTTTAAAAAAGATGCAAATTCAGAAAAGCTCATTTTATCAATTACATCTTTATACTTAAGTCTTGTTTCAGCAATAGATTGATTGTAATATGTTTCATTATAAGCTGATAAATAGCCAGTGACCTCGGCGTCATTCATATTACTCAACTTCTCAGATAATTGAGTTTTTATACCTCTAAAAACTTTAACTGTATCAAAAGTTTTATTTATCTGTTTCATAATCGATGATATCTTTCGGTGATCTAATTTCTATTTGACTATATCCCAATTTCAAATTTACAGAATTATAGCCACGAATCCTAAATACATTAACAATATGTTTAAAATTCCAACTTACAAGTATATCAACTTTTGATATTGTCGCAATGGCTATATGATGGCAGTCATCAAAACTTGTTTGCCCAACTACCTTTTCTGAAATATAAAAATTTGCTAATAATTCCGATTCAGCACTTGAGCTAATTAGTTCAATACTAGACCTTTCTATTTTATTAAAAAAGTCTTTGATGTAGGTTGGGGCTAAATCAAGTTCACTTAATGTTAATGATGAAATGACTAAAGTAAATTCTTTCTTACTAACCATTTCAAAAAGAAGATTGGTGGTTTCATTAAATTCTTCGTCAAAGGCTCCGCCAATAACTGAAGTATCGAGGTATATTCTTTGTTTCATGCAGCAATAATAAAAATCGAATTGATGCAAAAACGCAGTATTTATACGTTTAGAAAATTGTCCAATAAAAAACCCACTCGATTGAAGTGGGCTTAAAATATAATCAGGTAAAAAATTAATCAGAAAATTATCCAGGCATACGAGAAATGTATTTCTCGATTTCTTTAATTTGATCTACTACTTGTTTAGTAGTGGGTTTGCAAGCCTTGGCTTTGCGGAAATAATCTTTAGCGGCACGAAACTCGCGCTTGTTCATAAAAATTTGACACATACTTAAAAAAGCAACGGCTTCCGATTCTTTATCTGGAATACCTGCACGAATGGCTGCACGTATATAAGACTCTCCTTGTTTGGTATCTCCTTTTTGCATGGCCATCATTCCTAATTGCAATTTGTTGGCACCTTCTGCTTCAGGCATCGCCGATCCTAAATCATTACTATGTTTCAAATGCTTTTCTGCAGTATCAAAGTCTTGTTTTGCCATGGCAATATTACCCTTGATAGTATAGTAAGTACTGCGGACAGGCTTGTATAAAAGTTGAGGCCACCAGATAGTTGCTAAAATTCGCTCCACTTCATCCATATCCCCCACTTCCATAGGCGCTTGTACCAAACGAAGAGGGCCAATGAAAAAATGACTTAAAATACCTATTAGCCCTAAAAAATAAAGGGGGAATACAGGCCAAAAACCAGCAATGCCAGGTAATTCAAGGCCTAAACCCAAGGCAATAGCTAGTAAACTTAACCAGAAGCGAAACTTAATAATGATATTGTAAAAACCCATATTGTGTTGTATTAGAGGCATAAAGATACCAAATAATGTGGTTATTTTTGCTGTCCTCGGCCTACTTATAGCCGATGGTCCCGTAGTTCAATGGATAGAATAGGTGTTTCCTAAACACTAGATCCCAGTTCGATCCTGGGCGAGACCACTTTAATCATGAAACCCTTGTCTAACAAGGGTTTTTGTTTTTATTCTATTTCATAATCGGTTGGATTTTTGTAAAGTGTGTAGCAAAAGTGTGTAGCAGATACAAAAAAATTGGTTACTCATTTACAAGAAGTAATAAAAAATCAAATCTTTATTCGAAGGCATCGGTTATTTAAACTTTCAGGAATATTCAGAAAACTAACTCATACTGTTTTTAAAATTTTCACTGGTTCTGTATTAATATTTATCAATATATTATTAAACTAGTTTAAGAAA
>JABMML010000037.1 GCA_013205585.1 Chitinophagaceae bacterium
AACGTGAATTTTAGAATTACCAATAAGGCAACAGATAAATTAACCATTGGCCTTAATGTAAATGCGGGTAATGTGAGTCAACGTGCTCCTTTAGCGGGTGGCGCGTTTGGTAACCCTTTATTAAGTACTTATTTCTTATTGCCTACTTATTCTGCGTATAAGCCAGATGGCACTTATAATTATATATTAAACGGGGGCTTACATAATACGGTTGCTTTATCAGAGATGGATAAGCGTTTTTTACGTCAATCAAGTATTAGAGGTAGTGTCAATGGAGAATATAAAATTTTAGACAATCTTAAATTTAGATCTGTTTATGGTATTGACTATAATGCATTAGAAGAGGACCAGTACAATAACCCACTTCATGGAGATGGATTAGCTTCTAATGGTCGTGCATTTTCTTACTATACACGTTACTTTAACTATGTATGGACAAATACTTTAGACTTACAACAAAATATTACACGTAACGGCGACCTTTCTTCTTCTACCCAAATTGGTTATGAAGCACAAAAGTCTGCAGGTTATTTTTCTTCTTTACAAGCTCAACAATTCCCTCCTTCTTTGTCTTTAACTTATCCAGCTTCTGGAGCAAGTCCGACAACTGCAAATGCTACCATTTCTGATTATACATTTGAATCACAATTTGCCTCTACGAATTTGAATTACAAAAACAGATTTGTATTATCTGGAAGTTTCCGTCGTGATGGATCTTCTCGTTTTAGTGCAAAAAATAGATATGGTAATTTCTGGGCATTGGGTGCAACATGGAATATTGACAGAGAAGATTTTATGGCTAACAATAGAATATTTGATCAGTTAAAACTTCGTGGATCTTATGGAGTGAACGGTAACGCTGGTATTGGTAACTATGACGCTCCTGCATTATACGGTTTTGGTTTTAACTATAACCAATTACCTGGTTCTGCACCTACCAATGTGGGTGATGAGAACCTAACTTGGGAGTTGAATAAACCAATGAATATTGGACTTGACTTTAGCGTATTAAAAAATAGAGTCAATGTTACTGTCGATTATTATATCAGAAAATCTGAAAACTTATTATTGAGTGTGCCATTATCAAATACCTCTGGTTTTGGTTCTGCTACAAGAAATATTGGTTCAATGGAGAATAAAGGACTTGAACTTTCTTTAAATATTGTTCCTATTCAAACCAAGGACTTACGTTGGGATCTAGATTTCAATTTCTCTAATAACAAAAACAAAATCACAAGCCTACCTAATAGCGCAGATATTCTTAGTGGAAACTTTGTTATTCGCCAAGGACAAAGTTTAAATACTTTCTTCTTACGTGAGTGGGCTGGTGTTGATAGATCAACAGGAGATCCACAATGGTATACTACCGATAAGCACCAAGCTTCTTCAAATGTTTACCCAGGTGCCAGTGCCCGTATTTTAGCGGGACAAGCCTTGCCTAAGTTTTTTGGGTCTTTAACTAACGCCATTACTTATAAAGGCTTTAACTTAAGTGCTCAATTGTATTATAACTTTGGAAACCAAGTATTTGATACTTGGAGAGGTTATTATTTAGGTTCTGGATTTTGGCGCTTCATTTAATAAAGTAAAACGTCAATTAGATGCTTGGACTAAACCAGGTGACATCACAGATGTACCTAAATATGTATACAATGGTAACAAGAACTTTAACGCTGGTTCAACTTATAACTTGAATGATGGAAGTTTTGTTCGTGTAAGAGATATACAATTTGGCTATACGCTTCCAAAAGCTTATGCTGAAAAGCTTAAGATTGGAAATGCTAATTTTTATGTACGCGGTACGAACTTGTTCACATGGGTTAAAGACAAGAATTTACCATTTGATCCTGAACAAGGTACTTCTAGTGCATCCAACTTGAATGTATTTATTCCTAAAACAGTTACTGTTGGGCTTAGCCTAGCTTTCTAATAAAAGTTAATTTCAAATAGAAAAGAATATGAAACGAATTACAATAAAAAATATGATAGTAACAACAGTGTTGTTTTTATCATTAGCATCTTGTGAAAAGAGTTTTTTAGAGTTAAAACCTCCAACCTCTTTAACACCTGAGTTTGCCTTAGCAACAGAAGCCGATTTACAAGTGGCCTTGCGTGGAGCTTATTCAGGTTTAAAATCTACTGCATTATATGGTAGATCA